>WRDZ01000009.1 GCA_009779595.1 Alphaproteobacteria bacterium
AACTGAACTATCGCTCGCCGCTGGCAAGGCTGCAAAGCAACTTCGAGGCGACAAACACGCTGAACTGGCTGCGCGCGGTCGACAGCCTGGGCCCGGCCGCGAAGATGTCCGTGAACTACAAGGACGCGGTGCTGTGGCTGGCCAAAAGCATGGGCGCCCCGATGGAGCTTATAGCCACCCAGCAAGAGCAAATGGAAAGCGGAATCCAGCATTTTGTCGACGCCATATCGGAAATCGGGGCTGCCGGCCAGGAATAAGGCACATAGACAATAAACTATATTAATTCAATACATTATGCACAGATGTTTCACGTGCAACACCCCCTCGACCCCTTGGCCGGGGGTATTCGCCAATAATTTGCGCAAGTTAGGCCTTGGCAAATGAATACAACACAATGCAAAGGAGAATCTTATGACAGAAATCGAAATCCCCGCAAAATTCAAGGACGCAGCCACCGGCCAGCTGAAAGTGAACGAGTTGCTGAAATCCTACCTTAAACTTGAAAAGCTTGTCGGCAAATCCGTGGTTAAAATCCCTGGCGACGACGATTCGCAGGAGGACCGCGACGAGTTTCACCGCATGCTTGGCGTGCCGGAAACTCCGGACAGGTATGAAATCGCCATGAAAAGCGAATTTTTGCGCGCCGACCCCGAAGTGAACACTCTGCTGCACAAGGCGGGGCTGACCACAAAACAGGTTCAGCTGGTGTACGATATTGCGGCCGAAAAAATCATCCCTGCCCTGGCCGATATCGCAAACCAGGCAAAAGCCCACCAGGAAAGGGGAAAATTGATACAAGCCTTGGGTTCAAGCGAAAAATTGCAGCAAATAGCCCCGCAAGTCGAAACGTGGGCGTGCAAAAACCTGCCGCCGCAAGTGCATCAGCAAATGGCCTGCACATGCGACGGCGTTCTTGCCATGATAAAAATGATGGAGTCGAAAATGCCGATAAATATCGGAGCCGTTTCTGGGCATCCGCAAACCGACGACACCGAAGAGGACCTGCGTAAGTTGATGGCTACCCCGGAATACTGGCGCGACCATAACCCAAAAGTGACCGAACGCGTCATCAACGGGTTCAAGCGTTTGTACCCGGAATATTAAACGGAATATTTTGGCATAAATCAATAAACTACCCCTGAATGTTTCACGTGAAACAATCGCCGCCCTTTTGGGTGGCGATTGTTCGCCAAATAAGTACGTAAGCACTGGTTTGGAAAACTTTTTTCTGCCCAAGTGGGCAGGGATTGTTCGGGAGCGAAACACGAAAGTATTTTATTGTCAAATATTAAACCCAAAAAAGCAGGTGTTGTTTCAGCAATACGGCGTAAAAGCTGCATATTGCCAACGTCATATAATTTTCAGCGAAACACGAATGCGTTGCCAAACTTTCCACCACCGGGCAAGAACACGGGAATTGTTCGCCGATAAAGTGCTCAAGCGCTGATTCGGCAAACATTCAACTGTCCGGCAACACAGAACGAAAGCCATGTATTGCCAAATCTGCAACCCCGTACCCGGCCAGCCGTTTGTCAATAAAATGCGCAAGTAAAATTTCCGTCCGCCCGGCAATCCCCAACGCTTTTCGGCCCGGCGCCGGCCTCTACCCCTGCCCCGGACCAAAGAGCGACCCGCACGGACAATCCTCTATAGCGGCGGCGCGGGCGCGCCACAACCGCCCCCTAACCCTAACGAAAGGAAACCAAAAATGACGACGCAAGACATTTCTTACTCATTCGTCAAGTTCTTCGAATCCGAAGTCCACTCTGCATACCAGCAGATGGGCTCAAAACTGCGGGCGACCGTAAGGCTTATCAACGATGTCAAAGGCGCGACGGCCGTTTTCCAAAAGGTCGGCCGCGGCGAAGCAAGCACCAAGGCGCGCAACGCCCAGGTCCCGCTGATGAACATCGACCACCAGGCCGTGGAATGCGACCTCTCCGACTATTACGCGGGCGAGTGGATTGACCGCCTGGACGAGCTTAAGACCAACCACGACGAACGCCGTGTCGTGGCCGGCGCCGGCGCGTACGCCCTTGGCCGCAAGACCGACGAGCTTATCATCAGCGCCTTGTCCAGCGCGACCCAGGAAGTCGGCAATTATTCCCAATACCTGGATAAAGCCGTCATTCTGCAGGCATTCACCTCGCTGAACAACGCGAACGTCCCGGACGATGGCCAGCGCTTTGCGATAGTCGGCCCGGCCCAGTGGAACATGCTGCTGACCATGCCCGAATTCTCGGAAGCCAACTATGTCGGGGAACAGTACCCGCTGCTGAAAGGCACGGAAAACCGCAAGTGGCTTGGCATAGTCTGGATTATGCACAACGGCCTGCCGCTAAGCGCGGACGGCAAGCAGCGCGACTGCTTCGTGTACCACAAAACAGCCGTCGGCCACGCATGCGGGCACGATATCTCGACCGATATCACCTGGCACGGCGACCGCGCGGCCTATTTCGTCAACACCATGATGAGCCAGGGCGCAGTCCTGGTCGATGGCGACGGAGTGGTAAAAGTGAAGGTCAAAGAAGGATATGACCTTCCAAACGGCTAATATCAGCCGATTAATCAATAGCTTACGTGGTAAATGGCTTCACGGCCATTTACCCGTTTTCAAGGAGTTTATGAAATGACAGACAAATTCAACCGCCGCGATTTAAGCGTCCTGGGCTTTGCGAACGGGTTCACGCTTTGGCACTATCGCACCGGGCTGTCAAGCAAACGGCTTGAGGAAAAAGGCTTCTTCGATGGCATAGCACGCTCGCTGCGTTCGGGCGATATAATCATGGTGTCGTCCGCCAGCACGGCCGGCCAGCTTCTGGTGCGGCACGCCTCGCCCAAGGACGGCGTAAGGGTAACCAAAATCACAGCCCGGTCGTTCTAGCCGTAAAACCAGCCTTTACACCTGATAATTGCCGACAAATCAATAGCTTAAGTCCAAATGTTTCACGTGCAACAATTGTCCCCAACCTTTTAGCCACCAGCCTATGGAGTCCGCCAATGCTTTCAGAAATAACCATCTGCTCGCGCGCCCTGGTAAAACTTGGAGCGCAGCCCATAACCTCGTTCCGCGAATCCAGCGCCGAGGCCAGCGTTTCATGCACGCTGTACCCGCAGGTTCGCGACGGCCTGCTGTCGTCGTACCCGTGGAGCTTCGCAACCTTCCAAACCGTCCTGCCGCGCCTGGCCAGCGTCCCGATAAGCGAGTTCAAGCACTCGTACCTGCTGCCGCCCGACTTCCTGCGGGTCGTGTCCGCGGGCAGCGGCCAGCGCGCGTCCGGCCTTGATTACCGCATAGTCGAAGACCGCATGCACACAAACTCGCAGCGCGTGGTGCTGACATATATCGGCCGGCCGCAGGAAAACATCATGCCCGCGTTCTTCGTGCAGGCCCTGGTGGCCTCGCTGGCGGCCGAACTTTGCCTTCCCATAACCGACAACTCAAGCAAGGCCGAGTTCCTGATGAAAGTCGCCGACGAAGAGGTGCGCAAAGCCAGGTTCGCGGACAGCTCGCAGGCGACCCCGCAAAGGATTGACAGCTTCCCGCTTATAGAGGTGCGCAGATGACAGCCATAGGAAACCATATAGCCGTAAAGAACAATTTCATCGCGGGCGAGCTTGCCCCCGAGCTTTTCGGGCGCGGCGACCTCAAGATTTATGAAAGCGGAGCCCGCCTTCTGGAAAACGTCATAGTTTTGCCCACTGGCGGAGCTATGCGCCGGGACGGATTGCGCATGGTGGAAAAGGTTGACAAAACCGGCCGGCTTATAGAGTTCGCCTTTAACACGGAACAAGTCTATCTTATGTTCTTCACTGACGGCGAAATATTCATATATAAGGACGACGTGCGCGTCGCCCGGCTTGAAACTCCGTGGACCGCGGCCCAGATACCGCATATCCGCTGGACCCAGAACGCCGACACGCTTATAGTGTCGCACAAGGACGTGCCGCTGCAGGAAATCACGCGCTCGTCAGATGAGGAATGGTCCATCGCCCCGCTTGTCTTCGACACCGAAGAAGTCCACGGATACCTTACGCAGCCGTACTATAACTTCATGAAATCGCCGGTGAAAGTGTCGGCAAGCGGCAAGACCGGGCGAATCACCCTTACCGCCGATACGGCCGTGTTCACCGAAGATTACGTCGGGCTGCACATGCGCATACACAAAGGCGAAGTGCTGGTTGAATCCGTCGGCCAGAACGGCACGGCCCTGACAGGCCAGGTCAAGGTAGCCTTGGAAGACAACCAGCCCACCGCATTATGGCAGGAGCCCGCGTTTTCCCCCATCCGCGGCTGGCCCATGTCGGTGACCCACCACCAGTCGCGGCTGGTCATCGGCGGGTCGCGCGACCTGCCCAACCGCCTGTGGATAAGCAAATCGGGCGAACCGCGCAACTTCGACGTGGGCATAGGCCTGGACGACGAAGCCATAGACTTCACCATATTGTCCGACCAGGTCAACGCCATCTATGCGGTCGTGTCAAGCCGCCACCTGCAGATTTTCACCTCGGGCGCGGAATGGATGGTGTCCGGCGAACCCCTTACCCCGTCCAGCATCCAGCTCAAGCGCCAGACCTTGATAGGCAGCATAGGGGAATGGTACATGCCGCCGCGCTCGATAGACGGGGCGACCATGTTCGCCGCAGCCAACAAAAACGAGCTGCGCGAATTCATGTTCGGCGACATCGAACAGGCGTACCAGTCCCGCGACCTTAGCATGCTAAGCCAGCATCTTGTCGATTCGCCGGTGGACCAAAGCTATGACCCCAAGCGGCGCGTCCTGTATGTGGTCATGCAGCCCGGGCACATAGCCGCGGTCACCAACTACCGCGCGGAGAGCATCACCGCCTGGACGCGGTTCACCACGCAGGGAAGGTTCCTAAGCATAGCAAGCGCAGGCGATAAAACCTATGTCCTGGTTGACCGGGGCAATTTGGGGATGTTTTTAGAGCGATTCGACCAAATTTTGAACACGGACTGCGCAGCCGCCGGAAATCCGCTGGAAATCGATTTAAGCCACCTTTATAAGGAGTTTGTTGCCGTAAAAGGCCGCGAAGACTGGCTAACCGGCCGGCTTGGCGATATTCCGCTGAAATTTGACGGCAGCGGCGGCAATATCGAAGCCGGTCTGCCGTTCAAGCACGAAATCGTCCCGCTGCCCGTGGCCGCGGACATCGGCGGAAGCCCGGTGTTCCCGCGCGCCATCAGGCTGGTGAAAGCCAGGTTCCGCGTCATAGGCACCAAGCTTTTGCAGGTGGACGTGGGGCAGGGCGCCCGCCACGCCATACTGCCAAGCTTCAACCAGGCCCTGCGCGGGCAGCAGCCGTACAGCGGGGACGTCACGGTGCACGCACTTGGCTGGGCCAGGCAGGCCATGCAGCCGCTGTGGCGGGTGGTGGGCAGCGACCCGTTCGACATGCTGCTTACCAACGTCACCATGGAAGTCAAGGCTATGCTCTAGCCCGTAAATGTTTATCACCAACTTGAAAAGGAGGATTTTATCATGGCATCACCAACAGCAGGGCCGGCAGTTATAGGCGGCTTGTCCCTTATACAGGGGTACCGGGCGGATAAAAAGAAAAGGGAGGCTCAAAAACAGCAGCGCAGGCTTGAGGAACAGCAGCTTGCCCAGGCCGAAGAACGCGCCCGCACCCAGGCCAATATCGATGAAACGCAGCGGCAGGACGCTTTGCGGGCAGGGCTTGCCGCGTCCCGCGCCCGCATGGGGGCGTCGGGCATAACCGCGGGCAGCGGCTCGTTCGACGCGGTCCTGGACGGCATGCGCGTCAAGTCCGAGTTCGACAAATACAGGAACGACCTGGGTTTGAACTGGAAGCTGGAGGACATTATGAACTCACGCGAAATGCTGGGCATAAACCTGCTCAGGGACAGCGCGCAGCAGAAGCTGACCAATGCCCGGCACATCAAGGAATGGGCGGGCCTCGGAGCGCAGGCCGCGTCGAACGCAACAATCTTTTTAATGTAGACAGGATGAAGGATAAGCCCTATGACGGCTGAAAACACAGCCTCTTTCGCGCGGTTCCTGCAGGGTTGGAACCAATGCGCCGGCTATGAGCCGCCGCCGCCGCATATGCGCCGGATGGCCTTGTTTCTGCAGGAGGCGTGGGATTCCCCCGCGCCGCGGCGCGCGCTGCTGCAGGCGTTCCGAAGTTCGGGCAAGTCCAGCCTGGCCGCGGTCTTCATCGCGTGGGTGCTGCGCCAAAACCCGGACGCGCGCGTGCTTGTGGTCGGCGCCGAGGAACAGCTTGCCGTCAAATGCGCGCGCAACGTCCGCCGGATTATCGAGCTGTACCCCGAATGCGCCGCCCTGCTGCCCAAGAAACCCGGGCAGTGGGCCGCGGACAGCTTCACGGTGAACCGCTTGGCCGCCCTGCGCGACCCGTCGCTGCTGGCAAAGGGGCTTAACTCGAACATCACCGGCTCGCACGCGGATTTGATAGTCTGCGACGATGTCGAGGTGCCCAACACATGCTCAACCTCGATGTCGCGCGACCAGCTGCGCGAAACCTTGACCGAGCTGGATTACGTGATTTCCCCGCCGGGCATGATAATCTACATGGGGACGCCGCACACAAGCGACACCATATACGACACCCTGGGGTTCCTGCGCGGCTACCAGCAGCTGAAGCTCCCCGTCCTGGACAAGAGCGGGCAAAGCGTGTGGCCGCAAAGGATGCCCCTGCGGTTCCTGGAAGACCTTAAGCGCCGCAGCGGCCCGCTGAAGTTCATGTCCCAGATGATGCTGCATCCGGTAAGCTATGCCAAAAGCAGGCTTGACCGGGAAAGGGTGCGGTACTATGACCATCCGCTGCAAATCAAGTCGGTCAACGGAGTCCTGCAGTACCTGATAGGCGGCGCTTTGATGGCCAGGGTGTGCATGTTCTGGGACCCGGCGTTCGCGGAAGGTCAGGGCGACCGCTCGGTCGCGGCGGTGGTGTTCAAGGACGGGGACGGCAACGCGTGGGTCCACAGGCTTGAATACCTTGCCGTTGACGACGACGACAGGGCCGCCGCGCAAACCAAGGTCTTGGCCGACGTCATCGCCGACCTTGCCCTGCCCGCCATAGTCATAGAAACCAACGGCATAGGCAAATTCCTGCCCGGGATAATGCGCCGCACCCTGATACGCGGGAACATACACGCCCGCGTGATAGAGCACCACTCTGCGGCGAACAAGGCCAAGCGCATAATCGACGCCTTCGACGCGTTCCTTGGAGCGCGCGCCCTGTTCGTGCACCAAAGCGTGCGGGACAACACCCCGTTCTACGACGAGATAACGCAGTTTTCCCCGCAGTACGGAGGGCACGACGACGGGCTTGACGCCATAGCCTCGGCCCTGCAGCACGACGGGTTCCCTCTTGTCTACCGCACGGCCACGGGGCACAAAGGGTTCAAGGCCGACACGGGGTTCAAAGTATAGGCCGGATAAGGTTTGAAAAAGGCTTTTTCAATTCAAGCTGCAACAGCCTGCCGCGAAGCGGCTCCATCAAGCGGTCCGCAGGACACGCGCGTCCGCCCTTTGGGCGGGCGGACTGCCCCCATTGAAGCGATAGCGCGTTATGACGGTGAAAAGGCAACAAATTATCAAACATTGCTGGCAGGATAGTCAGCTATATCGTAGTGTGCGTGAATCATTGACAAATGAGTTGAGGCCCTCTATTAAACCCGTTTTCTGGCAATCTCTTTGAATTGTCTAGCGTTCTTCCAAACCGGCCGTGCCGCATTTATTAATAAAAGGTTAATATTGTATTAATAAACGGTTAATAACGGCAGCTTGCGCAAACTGTTGGCAAAATAAAACACCGCGTTTTTGCCCCGATTTTACCAACTTAATCGCCTATATTGAAAGGGTTGACCAATGACAGATTCCATTCCCAGCTGGTGGGTGACCGCGGTCGAGATTCCCATCTTTATCGCCTGCATCGGCGTTTTCTGGAAAGTCCGCCGCGAAATCATGTACGAAGTGGCCGTTGCCAAGAATCTGGCCTGCCAAAGCAAGGACATGATTTCCGATTTCAAGCTTGAAGTGGCCCACAAATACGCTTCGGTAGGGCAGGTGAACGAAATAGAAAAACGCCTTACGTCCCACCTTTTGCGCATAGAGTTCAAGCTTGAAAACAGGCACGACAGCGGGGTCTCGGCTTCTAAAGGAGTGTACGGCTATGATGGTTGACTATGACGACGACTGCGACATCCTGGCCCGCACCATATTCGGCGAGGCGCGCGGCGAGGGCGGCGTGGGCATGGCCGCGGTCGCGTCCGTCGTGCTGAACCGCGTTGCCAAAGGCGGCTGGTGGGGCGGCACGATACGCGAAGCCTGCCTTAAGGCCGGGCAGTTTTTGTGCTGGAACGCGTGCGACCCCAACCGCCCGATAATATTAAGCGTCACGGCCGCAAACCCGGTGTTCCACCGGGCCCTGCTTATCGCCGAGCGCGCGGTCCAGGGAGCGTTCTGGGACAAGACGCGGGGCGCCACCCGCTATCACCGCGACGCTTTGACACCGCCTTGGGCAAAGGGCAAAATCCCGTGCCTGCGGATAGGCCACTATCTGTTTTATAACAACGTGGATTAGGGGGATACATGGCGCGCGCCGCCTTGGGGCGGGCGGACGCGCGTGTCCTGCGGACCGCCAGGCGGTGCCGCTTCGCGGCAAGATGCTTTTTTGCGATTTTTCTTGTGGGCAAAAACAACGTGGATTAAATCGGGCACGCCCTGTATTTGCCCAGCGGGTCGTGCGTTTGCGGGTTCACTGCCCCCGCCCCGGCCACAACCAGCTTTTGCACGGCCTCCCTTATGCTTCCGCAATCGGCATGCACGCCGGTAAACCCGGCGCTTTTGGCCGCCTCTACATTCTCGTGCCTGCTGTCGAAATACATGGCCGTCCTGGGTTTGAACCCGGCGAATTTGGCAAGTTTCTCGTATATCAAAGGCTTGCTTCTGTCCGTCCCCAGCTTTTCCGGCGTGAAGATGTCGCTTTCCTTGAAAAGCCACAGTATCCCAAGCCGGTCAAGCCCGTCCATGACATATCGCCTGCTTTCGTGCTCGGCAAAGACTATCCTGCGGCCTTCAAGCCTGGCCATTGCCCCCGAAAGCTCGGGCGGCCGGTCCGCCGGCCCCGGATGCAGGGTTCCGTCAAATCGGAAAACATAGGTGTCGATTGCGTGCTGCTTCAAAATCCCACCCCTTTGCGCCTGTTTCGGTTTAACGATATTGCGGCCAATATACCATATTTCCGCATCAAGGGCAAACGGTTTTTCCTGCCCGTCCGTTTTGCTCTTGACTTTGCGCGCGCGCCCTGCTATATTCGACAAGTACTTTCATTCTAGTTTAAGGAGTTCCGCCGTGTCTTTCACTTCAAGAAAAGCGACAAACAAGGTTCGCGTGCGCCGTCACGGCTTCCGCGCAAGGCTGGCCACAGCAGCCGGCCGCCGGGTGCTGGCAAACCGCCGCGCCAAAGGGCGCAAGCAGCTTGCCGCAGCCGCCCCAGCATAAAGCCGCGGCCGTCCGCCGCAAGCTTGCCCGCATGACCAAACGGCGCGATTTCGTGCGCGCGACAAACAGCCCGGTTTGCGTCAAAACGCCGGCTTTCGTCATGCAGGCCGCCTGCAACAATCTGCCGCAATCCAGGTTCGGGTTCACCGCCAGCGCCAAGGTCGGCGGAGCAGTCGTACGCAACCGCTGCAAGCGCCGCCTGCGCGAGGTCGTGCGGCTGCACTTGGCCCAAATGGCTTTGCCGGGCACGGACTATGTGCTTATAGCGCGCCAGGCGACCGCGTCCTATCCGTTCCAGGCATTGGTCCGGGACGCGCTTAAAGGTATGGAAAAATGCGCAAAATCGCTATCGCAGCAATAAGGCTGTACCAGCTGATAGCCCCGCCGTTCATACGCGGCAGGTGCAGGTATCAGCCCTCATGCAGCACGTACGCGATAACGGCCATCAAAAGGTTCGGAGTTTTGAAAGGGATTTGGCTGACGGCCAAACGGCTGGCAAGGTGCGCCCCGTGGGGAGGCTATGGCTATGACCCCGTGCCCGGCGCGAAGCCGGAAAACCGGAAATCGGGTTAACTGTTTCTGCCGTTGCACTTTCTGGCCTTGCCCATGCAGGTCAATTCGCAGCTTTCCGCCATCGCCCCCGAGGGCAGCCCCCTGCACAAAAGGAACTTTTGCAGCCGCTCTTCTAGCCCCCGGAACCGGGCGTTTACGGCCGCCAGTCCGGCTTTCTCGGCCGCTTTCCCGTACTCCTCGTTGTCGTCGAAATATACGGCTTTTGCAGGGTCGAAGCCGGCGGCCTTGGCAAGGTCCGCGTACGTTTCGGGCACGCTTTTGATGCCGTGGTTTCCCCAGAGCCCGGACTCTTCATTCGTGAAAATGTTCTGCTGCCCGTCCCCTTTTTCGAAAAGGTCAAGCACGCCCAGCTGCCGCAAAGATTCTTCGGCGTTTTCCCTTCCCGAGCCGGTGAAAAGTATCAGGCGGCCGTTCAGCAGTATCAGCAGTTCCCTAAGGCAGGGGCTGTTCCTGTCCCTCATTGAAAGATAGGCCCTGTGCAGGCCGCCGCCGTGCAAAGTGCCGTCAAGGTCGAAGACATAGGTGTTGAATTCGTTGGTTTCCGGACGGTTGTAGGTCATATATATGTTGCGCTCTTGCTGTGTATGGATAAATAGATTGAATGATTGTATAATAAAACAGCAAAAACGTCAATATATTTTTCGGTCTAGTAGTGCCTGGCCCTGCCTTTACCGTCCTGTTTGCCGCGCTCTTTCGCGGCCATTGCGCCCGAGCTGTAAGGCGCAAGGCAGCCCAGCGCCGCCTTTATTTCCTTGCATTCCACGCGGTTCCCCATGAGCCCGGCGCTTACGGCCGATTTCACGTTTTGCCCGTCCGCTCCGAAATACATGGCTGTTTTTATTGGGAAATAGGCGGCCTGCGCGATATTCCTGCATGTAGTGGAAAAGTTGCCGTCGTCGACAAGCTTTTCCAGCGTGACAATGTCCTTTTCCGCGAAAAAGCCGTCCAGCCCGCTGTCCCGCAAAACTTTCTGGGTTTCGCGCATGGCCTTGTCCGAAAAGACTATCGCGCGGATTTTTGCGCGCCGGATAGCGTTCAGCCTGTCCGCAAGGCTTGGGGCCCTCTTAAGTTCGGCCATTACGGCCCCGTCGTCGCTGCGCAGGCAGCTGATGTCCAGCACAAGGGTCTTGACGGCAAGGGTTTTGCTGCTGGGCGTTTTTTGTGGTTTGCGGTCGGCCATTTCATGTTCCTTTTGGAAAATTTCTGACTTGCGGCGATTATACCGCATGCCCGCGGAAAATCAAGGGAAACTTTCGCCCCCCCTTTAATGCCCTTTGCGCCGGATTGCAGAGGTGTACCCAAGGCTGATGGTATTCTCGCCCTTCAAGTGGCGGTCATCGAAGTAATCATAATCTATCTGCACCATGTCGCCGGCGGCAAAACCCAATAGATGCGCGGCCCACAAAGGCTGGACTATGTCCCGCGCGTTTTCGGCGCAAAAAGCCCTGGCTTCTTCACGGGCGGCTTCGGTCCAGACAACGCTTTCGACTTTTTTGCCGTAAAGCTCTCTTTCATGAGTGCGCCTTGTCGCCGGGTCTTCCCTTAAGCGCCGGTTGATTTCCTTGTCGGCGCGGGCAAGGTTTTCCCTGTACGCCTCCTTGTTGCCAAGGTCCGTGAAATACATCAGCCTTACCGTGTTTCCGGGAGTGTGCGAAGGGCAGCCCTTGCCGGCCGTTGCCCCGGATATTTCGACGGTCAGCATATAATACGGCCGGGGGTCGCAAAACACGTCGTTTTCGGGGTGTATGTCCGAGCGGCGCAAACCGGTTGTCCGGTTATCGATTTCCTTGTCGATTTCTAAAACCCTGCCTTCAAGCTGGCATCTTGGAGAAGGCGGCCTGACAGACGGAAGGGGCGGGGCCGCCAGCGCGGGAAAGGCCGCGAAAAGCGCGAATGCCAGTATTGTTTTTTTCACCTTGATGCTCCTTATAAAAGCGTCCCCTGAGCCCCTGCCGGCTTAAGCCCCAGGTAATCGTACCCCGCCGCCGACAGCACGCGCCCGCGCGGAGTGCGCTGTATCAGCCCCTGCTGCAGCAGGAACGGCTCGATTACCTCCTCGATGGTGTCGCGTTCCTCGGCCAGGGCGGCCGCCAGGGTTTCCGCGCCCACGGGCCCGCCGCCATAGTTCTGCGCCAGCACGCCAAGGTATTTGCGGTCCATTTCGTCCAAGCCCGCCTTGTCCACGTTCAGGCGCAGCAGCGCGTGGTCCACGGCCGCCTTGTCCGCCTTGCCGCCTTTCACCGCGATGAAGTCGCGCACCCGGCGCAGCAGCCGCCCCGCTATCCTTGGGGTCCCCCGTCTTCTCGCGGCGATTTCGCCGACCGCGTCGTCCGCCAGCTTGAAATCCAGCAGTCCGGCCGCGCGCGCGATTATCACGCCCAGGTCCTTCACGCTGTAGAAATCCAGCCGCAGCGGTATGCCGAACCGGTCGCGCAAAGGGTGGGACAGCAGCCCCGCGCGCGTGGTCGCCCCCACCAGGGTGAACGGCGGGATGTCTATGCGCACGCTGCGCGCGGCAGGTCCTTCGCCGATTATCAGGTCAAGCTGGAAATCCTCCATGGCGCTGTACAGCACCTCTTCGATATGCGCGCCCAGGCGGTGGATTTCATCGATGAACAATACGTCGCGCGGCTCAAGGTTGGTAAGGATTGCGGCCAGGTCCCCGGCCTTGGTTATCATCGGAGCGCTGGTCGCGCGGAACCCCACCCCAAGCTCGGCCGCGACAATGTGCGCCAGCGTGGTCTTGCCCAGGCCCGGAGGCCCGCACAGCAGCACATGGTCCAGCGGCTGGCCCCTGCTTCTTGCCGCGTCTATGAAAACTTTAAGGTTTGAGCACGCTTTGGCCTGGCCGATGAACTGGTCCATGGAGCGCGGGCGCAAGGCGGCCGGGCTTTGGCTGTCGTCCAGGGTCTTTTCACCCGATATTATGCGGTCTGGCTGGGCTTTTTTCATAAGTACAGTATGCGGCAAAACACGCCCAAGCGCAAGGGTAAAATCCAAAAAGCTTTTGCTTAAATGGGGTTCAATTCAAATTACAATATTTTGCCGCGAAGCGGCACCGCCAGGCGGTCCGCAGGACACGCGCGTCCGCCCGCCCATAGGCGGCGCGCGCCGCTCGCTTTTCGGCTCGCTTTGGCGCT
>WRDZ01000010.1 GCA_009779595.1 Alphaproteobacteria bacterium
ACAGGCGGCCTCAACAGCGGAGTGCCGATATAATCGCCGCCTCCATTGCCGCCGCCTCCGTCCCCGCCGTTACCGCAGCAGGCGTAAGAAACTGAAGAAAACATCACCGCGCTGCCAAGCAAAATCAAAAACAAATGCTTCATCACAGCCTCCTTATTATTTTTCGTGTTGCAATGGCTCATTATAGCAGATTTCAAGGCAAAAAGCAACTGTTTTTGTCAGGGGGCGTCTTTTTACATTTTAAGGAAAGCCGGCTTGAATCCTATGCCAGCCGCTAATTCCGGCCGGTAAGCACGATTTCGACCTTGTCGGCCGTTCCGTCCCTGGCTGCGTTGCCCAGCGCGCGCACCTCTATCCTGAAGTTGCTGATGCCCTGGTCCATCAGATAGCTGCGCACACCAAGAGCCCGCGACAGCGAAATCTGCCGCGCCGCGTTGGTCGCGTTGCGCGTGTCGTCCGGAAGCGACGAATAGCCCATTATCCTGGCGTTCATGCTTGGGGTGTCGCGCAGCTTGGGGATAATCTGGTCCAGCTGCTGCCTGGCCTCCTGCGAAAGCGTGGTCTGGTTCGGCATGAACCTTAGGGTCAGCCGCGCCACCGCGTTCGTGGTGTCGATTTCGCCGGTCATAGGCCGCCCAACCGACGTCGGCGGAACCGGCACGATTTGAGCCGGCAGCGGGGGCACGGCCTGTTCCAGCGGCATCTCTATCTCGGTGGTCCTGTTGAACTGGAAGCGCAGCTGCGTGCTGCTGTCGGCGGCCCGCGCATTGACCATCACAGCCACGGCGAACAGCAAGACCATCAGCGCAAGCCAAAGAATTTTCCAAAGCATAACCCTACTCCTTCGCCACATCTCTTAAAAAGCCGTGCAGCAGCCCGTTGGAATTCACAAGCGCCGACCCGTTCAAAATTTCCATATCGTCCTCGCTGCCGTCCGGCGTGCTTACCTTGCCGCCCGCCTCGCGCAGGATTATCACCGGAGCGGCCACGTCCCACGGGGCATAGAACAGCTCTATCCCGCCGTCCGTCTTGCCCATCGCAGTATAGCTCATGTTCATGCCCGTCAGCCCGAAGCTGCGCACCGACAGCGGGTTGTCCGTCAGCCTGCCCACTATGTTCTTCAGGCGCTTCAGGCGGCCCTTGTTGTCGAAGCTGTTGGGCATGCTAAGGCTTATCACCGACGACATGGGGCTGTCGTGCCCGGACACGCGCAGCCTGGTCGTGCCGCCCGCGCTGATGCAGTACGCCCCGCCGCCTTTTTCAGCATAAATCAGCTGGTCGTACATGGGCATATAGACCACGCCGGCGTGCAGCTTGTTCTTGTACGCGCAGGCTATAAGCACCGCGAAATTGGGTATCCCGCGCAGGAAGTTCGTGGTGCCGTCTATCGGGTCCACATAGAACACGCTGTCCGGGTCTTCGCCCGGTATGTCGCCGGTTTCCTCGGTTGCGAAACTGTACGTCGGGCGGGCTTTCTTCAAGGCGTCCACAATGGTCTTTTCCGCGCGCAAATCCGCGCTTGACACAAAACCCTTGGCGCCCTTGGACGTTACGGAAAGCTTTTCCACCTCGCCGAAATCGCGTATCAGCGGCTTGCCCGCCTTGTACGCCGCGTCTATCATGACGTTCAGCAGCGGCGACAGCGCCGAATAGGATTTCCTTTGCCTTAGCTGGCGGAAGCTTTCGATAGTGTCGGTGCGCTTTGATGTCATCGCTATTTCGCCCTTTCCACATAGGTGCAGTCGGCCGTTGCCACCACGATTTTCTCGCCCGCGTTGACGAACGGCGGGACCATGATTTTCATGCCGTTCTCAAGCCTGGCCGGCTTGTACGAAGTGGTCACGGTCTGGCCTTTCAGCGCGGGGTCGGCCTCGGCCACCTTAAGGGTGACGTGCATGGGCAGGTTCACGCCCACGGGCTTGCCCTCGATGAAATCCACGGTGACCGGCATGCTGTCCTGCAGGAACCCGACCTGCTCGCCCATCATCTCGACGGGCACGGCGAACTGCTCGAACGTGTCGGTGAACATGAAGTTCAAAAGGTCGCCCTCGCGGTAGGTGTACTGGCAGTCGCGCTCTTCCACGTTAAGCTTCTCCACCGAGTCGTTGGTGCGCCACCGCTCGTTCGTCTTGCTGCCCGTGTTAAGGTCGCGCATCTCGACCTGTATGAACGGGCTGCCCTTGCCCGGGGTTATTATGTTTATCTTCAGCACGGTCCACTGGCGGCCGTTATGTTCTATAACCCAGCCTGCGCGGATTAAGTTGGCTGTCATCTTCATTTTTGTTTTTCCTTGTTTTGTAAAATTCGCTGATGCTGCCCTATCATAACATATTCTAGGCAAAATTCAACCGGCAAGTAAAGGGAAAAATGACGTGCGCGGGAGCCCGGGCAAGCGCCAAAGCGAACCGAAAGTGAGCGACGCGCGCCGCCTTTGGCCGGGCGGACGCGCGTGTCCTGCGGACCGCTTGGCAGTGCCGCTGGCGCGGCAGGCTATTGAATTTGAAAGAAGCCGCCTGTTAAAACCCGATTTTCATGCGTATCAATACTATAATAAAAGATATGCCCTGCAACCACAGGTTTTGCCTTTTTGCATCACGCTTTTTTGACATTTTTACCTCGATTCGTTTTTCATTAACACGATTCGAGTGTTTCCGGCAAAAATGTAAATCATCCAACGTTAAAATTTGGAGCGGGCGATGGGAATCGAACCCACGGCATTAAGCTTGGGAAGCTTACGTTCTACCTCTGAACTACGCCCGCAACCCGCTCGTACACGAAGAAGTCGTTGGGGTTCAGCGACTTGTTGAACTGCCCGTCGAACCTTTCCTTCAGCACGAAGTCCTTCACGTTGTCGGCAATCCAGTCGGTGAACTTGCGCTGCCGCACGTGCACGCCCTCGACGTCGTCGTTGTGCACGTTGTCTATGTCGGACGAGTATATTATCACATATCTTGTCGCAGCGGCGAAAAGGTCGCGCATGTGCTTTATGTACGTATGGTCCTCGACCAGGTAGTCGATGACGTCCAGCGACAAGGCCAGTTCGGCCTGGCGCCCGTCATAGTCGCGATAGTCGAAGAACTGCCACTGCGGGTATTTAAGGAAGAAATATTCCTGGCAGTCCCTCAGCGCGGACTGGGAGACTTCGTACCCCGTGTACTCGGGGAACCGGCAATAGCACAGGAAGCAGCCGTCGCCGCACCCGAAATCGATGACGGATTTCACGTCGTTTTCCTTGACGAAATTGTTCAGGAACCGCGACTTGAAGTCGGCTATGGCGTCGAAAGCGCCTTCCGTGCCGCCCAGCTGCCCCTGCTGGTAGCGCCTTTCCCAGTAATGTTCGGTCGTCTTGAAGCGATAGCGTTCTATCGGCTTAAGGTTCTTCACTTTCCTTGTTACTGTAGTGAACATCTTTAGTTTTCGAAATTGAACAGTTTGTCGAACGAGGCCAGTTCCATCGTGCTGCGCACCTTGCCGCCCGCGTTCTTGATGATGACTTCCACGTCGTTGTCCGCGCCTTCCTCGTTGGCGATGACCAGCATGCCAAGCGCGGCCGAGTCTATGAACTCGACCCCGCCGAAGTTCAGCCATACCCTGCCGTTCTTCGCCGCCTTTATAAGGTTGATGACCTCGAAGAAACGCGAGTGGTCCTTGAAGGTGATATCGCCGGTCACGATAATCTCTTTATCGTTGTCCAGTTCTTTAACCGTGTACTCCATCGCCATTTCATGCACCTTTCGCTTCTGTTGCTTTGTAATTACCAATTAACCCGGCCGCCGCGCATAAGTCAAGGGTTTTATTTAACCGGCCTATTTTTTCGGGGTGAATCCCGAAAAACGCTTGTTGTACTTGTTAAGCTGGTCGTTGGCTATAAGGTTCTGGCGCGCGCCGGTCCAGGCGTGGTGGGTCTTGACGTCCACGTCCAGCCGCACGGTCTTGCCCGCGTACGTGCTGCGGGTCTTCCTTTCCTCGCCGTCGGTCATTATATAGGTGATTTCCTTGTACTCGGGGTGTATTCCTTTTTTCATAGCCTTCAAAGTCCTTCAGTAGTGTAAAAATTACAAACTAAGGGTCTTTATAACACATTTCCCATGCTTTGGCAAGAACTTTTTAATTTTCAAAAGCCTGCCGCGCAAGCGGCACCGCCAAGCGGTCTGCAAGACACGCGCATCCGCCCGCCACGCAAAAAAACCAGATTTTCGCCTTTAATCCCCGGCGTCCTGTTCCGCGCCTAACGCCTGCCTTATGACCGGCACGGTTATGCGCCGGCCAAGCGCCATGGCCAGCGAATCGGCCTTGTCCGCCAAATCGCGCACCGCCGCGAAGCTGCGCCGCACCCGCCTTATCGCGTACTTCAAGGCGTCGCCGTCTATGATTATCTGCCGGTCGGCCAGCTGCTTTACAAGCACCGCGGCCAAAAGCTCGTCGTCGGGCAGGCCAAGCTCGACCGGAGTACAGGCCATTATGCGCGACTTCAGGTCCGGCAAGGTAACGGCGCGCTGTATGTCCTGCATGGACCTGGCCGTCAGCAGGATATGCCCGCCGCGTTCTTTCACGCTGTTGAAAAGGTGGAAAACCGCCCGCTGCCTGGAATCGTCGCAGTTCATGTCTATATCTTCTTCCACCGCGCAGCCTGTGCTGGCCGCGAAAACCTTGGCCAGATGGGTCTTGCCCGACCCGCTTTCCCCGCACAGCACAAGCCCGGACGATGGCCAGTCGGGGAAGCGGTTCAGCCATTCCACGGCTTCCTTGTTGGATTCGGACACGAAGAAGTCGTCCAGGCTTTGCGAAGCTATGAACGGCAGTTTCAGCGGCAGCTGTCCGGCGGTCTTATCGGCTTTCAATGCGTATTATCCCGTCGGCAATCTGATATACGTCCAGCCCCTGGCTTACCAAAGCGTCGATAACCTGGTCGGCCGGAGCGGAAAAATACAGGCTGAACTGCACTTTGTTGCCCTTTATCGCCCGCAAATCGAACCTGTTTATGACGCGCAGCCGGCTTAAGGTCGCTTCGATGGCGGGCAGCTCCCGCGGCGATTTAAGGTGCACCAGGGCTTCAAGTATGCCCACGTTCCGCGCCCTGCGCCCCACGGTTTCGTCGCGGTGCTGCCTTTCAAGCTCTGCCACGATGGCCGTGAACCCGTCCCGCAGCGCCTGGTCGCCGTCGCCGGGCACGGATATGTCGGCAACGGGCACGGTTTTGCCCGAATCGTTGATTTTGCTGGCCAGGAAGCGCATATGGCCGTCATTGTATATGACGTCGGTAAGCAGCACTCCGTCCCCGCCGTTGTTGCGTGCGAACGCCAGCAGCCTTGACGCGTTCCTTTCGCGCGCAAGATGGACGTCAAGCTGCCTGGCCGCCCGGTCCGGGTTCGGGACCATTATCGGAGCGACCACGCTTTCGTTGGCGTTGCTCTGCAAAAATGCCAGCCACGGGTTGCCGTCCTGCCAAAGCCATTGGTCTTCCCCGTCGAAGAACAGCGGGACAACTGCAAGCACCATGGCCGGCGACGAGATGTGCCCCGAGGACATCGATTCCACCAGCCTAAGGGTTTCCGCGGGCCTGAACGCTATGTTCATCGCCCCGATAAAACGCACGCGCGAAGTCCTTTCATGTTCGATAACCACGTCCGAAATCAGCGGGACTATCCTTTCGTGCGTCATGCCCGCGTGCACGGGGACCGGGGTGTTGGTAAGCCGCCTGTAAACCTCGGCAAAAGCCTTCATATATGCCTCTTGCATGGCCGCCTGCCTTGCCGCCGCCGCGCTTTCGTCCGTGACGTCCACCCTTACGTTGAAGGCGGTGAACAGCCGCTTCAAGTGCACGTCGGCGTCATTGCCCAGCGCGCGCGCGCCTGGCAGCAAAGCGGCCGCCACCGCCAAAATAAAAACCGTCTTGCGCATCATGTTATTCCTTAAAGCTTAAGCCTGTCCGATTATATCACTATATTACCTTTCGCCGGCTTAATCAATAGGCATGAATCAAGAATGCGGGATTCCGGCCAAACAGCCGCGGGGCAAATGCGTTATTGCAGAATGTTCTTGACTTGCATGCGTATTTATGATAAGACAGCTTATCGTTCCCAACACTGATGTTCAGCAGGAGTAAGCCGCCATGTACATGAAGCATGTCCTTAAGTTTATCTTTGACCGAAAGCTGCGCGACGAGCGCAGGGAAGCGGCTTTGCACGAGAAAGAAATGGCCCGTGAGGAATTCAAGGCTTCTCCCCAAGGGCTGGCGCAGCAGATAACAAGCTCCCCCTATCTGGACGCGGGCTTCGTGGAAAGCTTTGCAAGCCATGAATTCGGGAAGGCTTTTTATGATAACGAAACAAACCGCTCGGATTTCATAGAAACGGCCAAGGAACTGGCTTCTGTGCAGGATTTCCAAAACCTGTCATGCGGCGCCAGGGACCTCCTTCTTGACTATGGCGGCAGCGGGTCCCCCCAAGTCATGGAGCTCTTGAAAGAAAGCTCTGTCCCGCGGCATCCCCGTTATCTTGCCGCGTTATGCCGCGCCTCAAGCGCTTTCGCCGATTTCCCGGGCAACGAAAATGCCATCGAAATATGGCTGTACGACATTTTCGGCATGAAGGCCAAGGATTCCCGCGATATATTGGAAAGGCTGATAATCCAGGAAAGCCAGCCCCAAATGTGCGCGCACGACAACGGCGCGCTGCGGCCGCAAAACCGGAAGGGCGCCAACGGACGGGGCAATTCAAGGCACGGGGCTGCCTGACATGCGGCTCGGATTCGTCCGTTAAACCATTATTAACCCTGTGCGCCGTACAATACCATGTATGAGCAGCAATTCACCAGCCTCGATTTCAAGGTCCATGGCGTGGAAGTCCACTGTCCTGGCGTTCATGTCCATACCTGTGGCCATGCTGATGCTGCCGACGTTCGTGCTGCTGACAATCGCGCTTATGCCGTCCATATTGCTGGCCATGCTTGCCCCCAAGTCCTTGCTGCGCATCATATGCGTGCTAAGCTTCAACATCGCCGGCACGGTCCCGGCCCTGTTCCAGCTGTGGTTCAGCATACAGAACCTTGAAACCGTGTGGATAGTGCTGGCCAAGACCGAGAACATCGTTTATATGTACGGCTCTGCCGCTTTGGGGCTTTTGTGCTTTTTCGTGGTTCCTCCGCTGGTCATGATAACGGTCAAGATGTCGGCGCTGAAAAGCATACAGGCTATCGACATGCAGCGGCAGGAAATAATGGACAAATGGGGCGAGGACGTCGCATAAAGTTCAAGTTGACAGTTTGCCCGGCCTTCGTGTACTCTTGTGCAGTGGCCAACGCAAAAAAACCGAGGTGAAAATGCGCATTGCACATGCCGTCCTTATAGCCGCCGTCGCAGCCTGCCTGCCGTCGCTGGCGGCCGCGAACGACCAAAGGCCGACCCCGTCGCAGTGGATACAGCTTAACGCCGACAAGGTGCTGGCCTTGGAAAACACCCCGGACCCGGCGAAAAGATACGACGAAGCCAAACAGCTGGTGCAGTACTTTGTCGACGTGCAGGCCCTGTCGACGTTCGCGTGCGCCAGGGTTTGCCGTTCCCTTACGGAAGATCAGACAAACCTGTTCAGGCGCGATATAGCCGACTTCATCGCCATAGCGTACGCTTCGTCCACGCCCATACTTTCGAACCTGAAATGGGAGATAATCGGGCATGACGATTCCCCTCCGTCGGCGACCGTGCTGTTCGGCAACGACGACGGGCCGGCGCAGTCGATAACGGTCAGGTTCATCATGCGAACGACAGCGGACGGATATAAAATCACGGATATAACGGTAAGCGACATAAGCTTCGCCCAAAAGCTAAGGCAGACCGTCGCTCAGGCGTTCGCATCAGCAGATACTCCGGGCGACGCGCTGCAAGCTTTTTCGAACCAGACAGACCGGGCCAGGAACGCGCTGTTCGGCGTTGCGCAGCCGCGCGTCCAGCAACAGAATCTTGGAGAGCTTTAATCCCGCGCGCCCGGCCTGGTAGAGCTAGAACATACCCCCGCCATGCATGCCACCCATACCGCCCATCATGCCCGGATGCCACCCCTGGCCACCCATCTGACCTTGGCCAAAGGGCTGGCTGTTGTTCATCATAACGTCCCTCATAATACTCGGCTGACGCAAAGATTCGTTGAACATATGCAGCTGCCAAATCCTGCCGTCCTTGCTGACAAAGACGCCTTCTGTCGAGATTTCTTCTATAATGTGGCCGGTAGGCAGCATGCCGCCGACGGACAGCCTGCGCATTTGTGATCCGTCAGTAGAGGCGATTCTGGCAGACAGGTCGTCGCCGGTGCCGCGCACTTCCATCACGACATACAGGTCCGAGACCTCCATCGCTCTAGAAGCGGCGTTGGGGCTGGCGCCTCCGGCTGCACCGCCGAAACCGGCGCCCCCGAAAGAGCCCTGGCCTTGCTCATTCCCACGCATGCCCTGATTCGCGGCTTGATCGGCGCGATCCAACGCAGTCTCTATCTGCCGGCGCCGCAGCTGGGCGCGTTCCCTGGCCTCGACCAGTTCTTGCTCGCGCCTGGCCCTTTCCATCTTCCATTCTTCCTGCAAACGTATCATGTCCTCGCGCCTCTGGATTTCTTCAAGCCGCGCGCGGCGCTGTGTCGCCTGGGCGTTGCTTATGTCGCTGCGCAGCTGCTCGCGCCTAAGCTCAAGCTCAAGCCTGGCATTTTCGCGGTCGATATCCGCAAGTTCCCTAAGCATGTCGTTGCTGATTCTGCCAAGCAGGGCGTCGTCAGGAGCACCCGACCTTGCTGCCTGCTGCTGCCTTGGCGGTGTTGGCGGTGGTGTCGGCGCCCTTTGGGGCTGCGGCTGAGCCTGCACGGCCGGAGTAGCCGGAGGCATCGGCTGCGGAGTCGCCGCCGTCGTTGCCGGCCGTGCCGGTTCTATGCCGAACGGGTCCTGCGGGACTCCGCCTAATATCGGCTCGTCAAAATCGATTGACAGCTCTATATCCGGCAGCGACGAAGAAGCCACCGGCACGGGAGCTGCAGCCGGCGCGCGCTGTGGCATGGTCGTGCCCAGTTCAAGGCCGCTGCTGAAAATCTCCTCGCCGAAAGAGTCCTGCGCCTGCATAGCCCTTGCAGCCACTCCGATTCCCAGAACGACCAGCACGCCTATAGCGTTGCGCTTATTAAAGATTTTACCTGTTTTCATAGATCCGTCCCTCATATTTCCATCTTCTGGTTCTTACATCATATGTAACTGTTCTTAAATCCAGCCCGCCGAACGCCTGCACGAAATCTTCCCAATACGCCGGGGCATAAGAGGATTCAATCGTAAACCCGACAAAGAAGTACAACGGCTGCGGCGGAGCATTCGGGTTGCGCGGGTCAATCTGCGACCCCTCGCTTCCCCTGCTTAGCGACAAGGTCATGCCCGACCTTCTAAGCGGACGGAAAATATCCGCCAATGCCTGCCGTATCTGTATGTCGCTCAGGGTAGGATCAGAGACCATCGTGCCGACTCTGTTGCTGAAAGTGTAACTTACAGTCCCCGCAACGCTGCTTTCGTTCAATGTCGGCCTAAGCGCCGGAATGCCGATGTCGTTGACCACGCGCATAAACCACGAACCATAGCCGAACGACGCGGTCCAATTGCTGGTTACATTGTTTCTCTGGGCACTGCATACGGCCTCGCTCATGGTCCATCCGGGCAATGGCACGGCCCGTAGCCTGTTGATGCCGCCCTCGCATTGCCTTAAAATCTCGACCGGGTTGTTCATGCTAAGCCACGGTGGCGGCATGACCGGAGCCGCAGGAGCAGGAGCAGGAGCGGCTGGGCGCGGCGCGGGCAACGGCCTGACAACCTGCTGGGGCTGTTTCGGGCCGGTCATCTTTTTTATGACGGTATAGCCGACATATACGAATATCAGCACAAGTACGGCCACGATAATCAGCAGCTTCTTGCCGTGCGGCGAGCCCAGCTTGACCAGCCGGGGCGGCCGCGGCGCGCGGTTTAAAATTTTAGCTAAGTCGCCGTCGTCGGTGCTGTTGATTTGCCAGCTATCCGGAACTATCTTGCGTCCCCAGTCCGGCAGCGCCATCATTGTCATATAGTTCTTGCGCGCGTCTTCTTCTCTGGCGTACAGTACGTCGCCATCCGGCATGATAAGGTTGTCCCTTACCGCAAGGAACCACCATCCGTTGTCGACCTTGAACACCGCGATGCTGTTCGCCCTGTCCGAGAAAATGTCCGCGACAGCGACCGTGGCCACCGGCATGTTGGCCTGATAGCCGTTGCCCGCGACCGCAAGCCCGCACTGCTGCACGCCCGAGGTTCTAAGGCAGAAGAATTCCGCATCGATCCCGACGCTGGATGCCAGGTTGCGCACCTCGTCCAGCGGTTTTTCGGCGTCCTGCCACGGCTGCCAATACAGCCCTACGGCATAGGCGGTTCCGCCGATGTTTATGACGCCAAGGCCTCCGGTGGGTTCGCCGCCACTGCCGCCGTCGTTTCCAAATCCCGAGCCTGGGCCCGAGCCGAAATTACTGTTTTCAGGCATTGGTTCGGCGGGGGTGGGGGGCGGCAAAGTATCGTCCACCTTGTTGTCCAGGCTGAAAGCATCCATGGCAGCCCTGCCGCTGGCAAAGCCTTCGCCGGGCACATCGTCCTCCAGATCTTCCAAGCCTTCTTTCATGCCAGTCATAAAAGTTTCCTATCCTAGAACATATCCGCCACTCTGGTTTCCGGCGACAGCGGCGAAACCACGACTTCAGGCGTTATCAAAATCGCCATGACTACACGCTCGCGCTCGGTGTATGCCCTGCCCCCCAGAAGGGTGTTGCGGGCATTGCCTATGCCGCTTCTGTTCGTCGAGCTGTCCACACGCTCGAACCCGGTCAGCACCAGGGTCTGCCCCGACATCATGGCGACTTCCTGGCTGAACGCACGCGAGTCTACATGTGGCTGCTGCACCCTGTCTCGTCCCTCGAACCCGAATCTGAAATCTTCCATTTCGAGAAGCTCGGTCAAGGTAATGCTGAACGACAGCATCAGGCGGCCGTGGTCAAGTATGCGCGGCAGTATCTGCATGGTAAAGCCAAGGTTCAGCTGGGCCTGCGTAATCGTTGTAGAAGCAATTCCGTCACTTACGACCGTGCCCATGCTGTCGACATACGGACGCACAAGCGACACCTGCACCGGCGCGACCCTGTTGTTCAGCGTGGTCACGCTTGTGCTGGTGACCAGCGAAGTCTTGCCCTGGGTGGACAGCGCCTCGATAATCGCTCGCGATCCGGCAAGCTTGTTCAATCTCCTGCTGCTGCCGCCAACGATGGTCACGCCCAACCCGCCGGTTTCGCCGCCGGTAGCCGGGTTCCAAGCAGAATTAAAACCGCTTGAAAACCCTGCGGTTAAGCCGTTCTGGGAAAATATCGCATTCAAATCCAAGCCGTAATGGTCGTTTTCAGTCATGGTTATGCTCAGCAATTGCACGCCTATGACGACCTGCCGCGAAAGCCTGAGGTTCAAATCATTGACATACCTCGCCACTTTCCTTAACGATGACGGAGGTGCGGTCACCGTGATCTGGCCGCTTGACGGGCTGATTGTGAACGTGGCGTTACCGGGCAATATGCCTGAAATGCTTTGTTCTATCTGCTTCCACATATCAAAGTCCACTCTTGTGGCCATTTGGTTTGAAGCCGAGCCAACGGAGCCTCCGCCGCCCGTGCCCCCGTCGTTGCCTGAGCCGCCGATTCTGGTATTTACGTTCGTTATGGTTGGCAGCGCGAAAACCGTGAACACGCGCGTGTCCATCTCATAGAAGACTATCGTGCCCTCGCTATAGCGCCACCACAAATTGAACCTTGTCGACATCAGGTCAAGCAGGCCGCTTAATCTGCCGGTATAGCTGAACCTTGCGTTAAATCTTGAGTTCTCCCGCTCGGTAATGTTCGCTGAACCTGGTCTGTCACCAGCACCGGGAACTATGCTGGCTGTCAGCCCGCCGGATTCAAAAGCTTCCTGAACCTGCTCGATTACAAGGTCGTCGATGCGCACCGGAATC
>WRDZ01000011.1 GCA_009779595.1 Alphaproteobacteria bacterium
CAGGATGGCGTGGTCCAGATGCTCGGCCATCTGAAGCATGTCCACCGCGATTTCGATGTCCATGTTGCCTTTTATCTTGCGGCGGCCCGTAGAGTCGGTGAACTCTTTTGTCGGCTTGGTCTTCATACAATAGCCGTTGTAATCCAGCCAGTCCACCAGCGGGCGCACCGGCGAAAAATCGTCGCCTTCGGGAAGGGCCGTATAATAGAACGCCCGCACCAGCCGGGATTTCGTGGCGAAAAAATCCAGCATCTTGCGGTAGTCCAAATCAAAGCTTAAAGCCTTGGTCGCCGAATACAGGTTCGCTCCGTCGATGAACAAGGCCGTCTTTTCGTCCGAATATATCCTGAACATGGAATGTCCTTTCCTATATAAATAAAACATTGAACCATCATAGCGCAAGAAACGCGCGCGCGCAAGGCTTGCGATGATATTAAATATCCGCCGCGAAGCGGCTCCGCCAGGCGGTCCGCAGGACACGCGCGTCCGCCCGCCACAAGGCGGCGCGCGTCGCTTCGCCGTACGGCTCGCTTTGGCGCTTGCCCGGGCGGAACGCACGTGTTTTTCATCATTGTCCTTTATTATAACGCGCTTATGTGTTTCGGTTTACCGATTTCTGTATTGACACGCCGAAAGTTGTAAGCTACTTTTTAAGAAGGTATTGTAAAAAACCAAACTTTTTGAAAAGGGTAAATTAAAATGGCCAACCACAAATCTGCTGAGAAGAGAATCAGAGTCACCAGAAGGAAGACAGCGGCGAAAGCCAAAGTGAAATCGAAGACCAGGACCGCGGTAAAGAAAGCCGAAAAAGCTATCGTCGTCAAGGACAATGACAAGGCGAAAAAGAATGTCGCAAAAGCCGAATCGTCGCTGGCCAAGGCGAAGAACAAAAAAGTGATGCACAAGAACACGGTGGCAAGGAAAATCTCGCGCCTTGTGCAGAAGCTTAAGAAAGCGTTCGAATAAATCCGGACGAAAAAATATATTTGAAAAGCGGGGGAACCACACCCCCGCTTTTTCGTTGCCGCAAAAGCGTTCCCGGCGACTTGACAAAATCCGTACAAACCGATTCTTCCTCCTGTCAAGAGTTCTTTTATAAAAAATCTTCGCCTTCCCCACTTGTAAAAACTTTCCCCAGGTGGTTATATAAAAACCCAAGGGACACCGGGCCTGCGTTTCTAAAATTTCTCTTACAATCCCGCAAGCCGCGCCGTTCTTCTTGATTATGCATTATTCAATCTGTCTAAGGGAGAATTTGGATGTCAAAAAGCAGCTTTCTTGATAACGCGGATCTGCAAGAGAAATGGGGCAAAGCCGTGCAGATAATACGCCAGAAAGTCGGCGAATCCGTATTCGAAAGCTGGTTGAAGAACATAAACCTGTCGTCCGTTTCCAAAGAGGGCTCGGTCGAGATAAGCGTGCCCACAAGGTTCATGAAGAACTGGGTCACACAGAACTACAAGGACATCATAGTGCAGGCCCTCAAAGCCGTCGAGTTCGGCGTCAGCGACGTCGAGTTTTCGGTCAAGGCCTCGATTGTGCTGCCCAAGGTCAAGGCCCGCGACCTTAACGAATCCCAAACCAGGTGCGAGGTGGCCGAACCGGGCAAGCCGGTGCTGACCACGGACCTTGACTCTAAAAACACATTCGAGAATTTCATATCCGGCAAGCCCAACGAGTTCGCCCTGGCCGCGGCCAAACGGTTCGCGGACTGCCAGGACGCGCAGTTCAACCCGCTGTTCTTCTATTCAAGCGTCGGGCTGGGCAAGACCCACCTGATGCAGGCCATCGCGTGGCACATGCAAAAGCACCACCCAAAAGTGCGCGTGGCCTACCTTTCCGTGGAGAAGTTCATAAACAGCTTTGTCAGCGCGCTTAAATACCGCTCGGTCGAGGATTTCCAGGAAATCTTCCGCAGCACCGAAGTCCTGCTTATCGACGACGTGCAGTTCCTGACCGGCAAGACCAAGACTCAAGAGGAATTTTTCCACACCTTCAACGCCCTTATCGACAAGGGCAGCAGGCTTGTGCTTGCGGCCGACCGCTCGCCCGCGATGCTGGAAGGCATCGAAAGCCGCCTGAAAAGCCGCATGTCCGGGGGGCTTGTGGCCGACATACTGCCCACCACGTACGAGCTGCGGCTTGACATCCTCAAATCCAAATGCCGCATGCGCGGGGTGACGCTGCAGCCCGAAGTGCTGGAGTTCCTGGCGTTCCGCGTCAACACCAACGTGCGCGAGCTTGAAGGCGCCCTGTCGCGCATAATCGCCAAGAACGACATGGAGGGCAGCCACCAGATAACCGTTGCCCGGGCCGAGGAAATCCTCAAGGACATTCTTGGCGCATGCACGCGCCGCCTTACGCTGGACGAGATACAGAAGCGCGTGGCCGAGCATTACAAGATAACCCAGGCCGACATCCTGTCCAAGCGCCGCGACCGCGACATAGCCCGCCCGCGCCAGGTCGCGATGTACCTGTCCAAGCGGCTTACCACCCGTTCGCTGCCGGAAATCGGGCAGAAGTTCAAGAAGGACCATTCCACCGTGATACACGCAGTGCGCATGGTGGAAACTCTGGTTGCCAAAGACCAGAAAATCGCCAAGGACGTTGACACCTTGCGCGCCTCGCTTACAACATAACTTCGCCCTGCCATAAAGTATATGGCGACTCGGCGAAAGTTATGCACAGTTATTTGAAAATCGCTATTGTAAAACTAGCGACTCGTGTGATATCATTCCAACAGTATTAAGGAATTATTAACGAGGTGCTTATGAAATTCGCCATAGAGCGCAGTGTTCTGGTAAAATCTTTGGCTCACATGCAGAACATTGTCGAACGGCGCCCCACGGTGTCGATAATGGGCAACGTCAAACTGGTCGGACTGGCCGACAGCGACGGCGAATGGCTTGAGATAACGGCCACCAACTCCGAGGTCGAGCTGACCGAAAAAATCCCCGCCAAGGTCATAGACCCGGGCTCGCTTACCGTTTCCAGCTTCAAGTTCCACGAAATCGCCCGCAAGATAAACGACGGCGTGCAGATAGAGTGCAACCAGGACAAGTCAAAAAGCACGCTGCAGGTCAAAGCCGGGCGGGCGCGCTTCCAGCTGTCCACGCTGCCGGTCGACGACTTCTACAGCATGCCGGTGGTCAAGGCCCCCAACAAGGTAAGCCTGGCGGCCGCGGACATCAAGTACATCATCAACACCACGCTGTTCGCCGCCGCGGTCGACGGGGCGCGCCACTCTTTGAACGGGATTTACCTGTACTCGGCCCAGCGCAGCGGGAAGAACAAGCTGATTGCGGCGGGCACCGACGGTCTGCGCCTTGCCTGCACCCAGCAGCCCTTGTCCGGCGACGTCAAGGAAATCGCCGGGGTGATAATACCGCGCAAGATTGTGGGCGAGCTTGGCAAGCTGCTTGAGGAAAGCGGGGCGACCAACGTTGACGTCGAGATTTCGCAGACCCAGATAAAGTTCATCATGCCCAACCTTGTCGTGACTTCACGCCTTATCGACGGCACCTACCCCGATTACGAAAAGGTCATACCGACCGGCAACGACAAGACGGCTGTCATGCAGACGGCCGAGCTTATCAGCGTAATCGAGCGCGTGTCCGTGTTCGCCGAAAAGTCCAGCCGGATACGCCTGTCGTTCTCCAAGGACAAGCTTAACGTTTCGGCGTCAAGCTCGGACGAGGGAAGCGCCGAAGAGGACCTGGACGTTTCGTACGCCGGCGGCAGCCTGGACATAGCGTACAACTTCAAATACCTGCTGGACATACTGAACCAGACCAAGGACGGCCGCGTGAAGGCCACGTTCCTCGGGCCGCAGGACCCGGCGATTTTCACCAACCCGGACGACGAGCGGGCGCGCT
Organism: Alphaproteobacteria bacterium; assembly: GCA_009779595.1. Taxonomy (GTDB): domain Bacteria; phylum Pseudomonadota; class Alphaproteobacteria; order WRDZ01; family WRDZ01; genus WRDZ01. The sequence goes on from WRDZ01000011.1 coordinate 3,876, forward strand.
ATATCCTGATGCCCCTTGGCGGTTGACCGCGAAAGTGGGCATAGCCGGCTATTTCGCAGGCCGCCCCGCCCAAAGCGTATGGATTACGCGGCTGCACCTTCGCGGCTTTTACGGATACGGCAGCCTTGACCTGGCCGGCCTTGCATGCACCCCAATGGTATTTTACGGCCCCAACGGAGCGGGCAAAACCAACCTTATGGACGCGGTGTCCCTGCTGGCCCCCGGGCACGGGCTGCGCAGCGCGCCGTCAGCTGGCAGCGGGTACCATATCGCGGCAGACACCAGCGCCGGGGACAAGATACAAACCGGCCTTCGACCGGACAGCGGCCGCCGCCTGGTGAAAATCAACGGCCGCGAAGTAAAGGCCCAGGACGAATTAAGCGGCTGCCTTATCGTGTGGTGGCTCACGCCCCAGCTTGACAAGCTGCTGTCCGGCGAACCGGCAGCCCGCCGCAGGTTCTTCAACAGGCTTATCGCGGGGCTGGCCCCCAGATACCACCGGCACCTGCGCCGCTACCAGCACCTGCAAGCCTCGCTTGCGCAGATAAACGATGCGGACTGGGCGGCCGCGACATCGGACTTGCTGGACGCCGAAAACCGGCATATCTTCCAAATCCGGCGGCAGGTGCTGGACCTGCTCAACGAAAACAACGACAAAATCCTGATAAGCCTGGCGCCAAACGATGATTCGGCTCCGGCCCACCTGGCGGACTTTATGGTACAGGCCAGGGACAACGGGCGGGCTGCGAAGAAAAGCTCGACCGGGGAACAAAAGGACATGGTGCTGGACGTGTTCTTTTCCGCTGTCCGGCTGCTGGGCAAGACAAGCGGGCGCGCTCCGGTGCTGATACTGGACGACGTGGCCGCGTTCCTGGATTCGGACAGGCGGCAGCAGGTGTTCCAAACACTGGCCGCGCTTAAGGTGCAGGCATGGCTGACCGGCACGGACAGGCCTTTGTTCGACGGCTGTCCTGACGCGCGGTATTTCAAGGTGGACGGACACCAGGTGAACCCTGAATAAAAAGCAACTTTTCCCTTGTAAAAACCGGCGGAAAACGCTATAATTGAAACGTTGGATAACCGCAAAAACAAGGACAAGAAATGTCTTCGGAAAACAAAAATTACGACGCTGATTCCATTAAGGTTTTAAAGGGCCTTGACGCCGTGCGCAAGCGGCCGGGCATGTACATCGGCGACACCGACGACGGCAGCGGCCTGCACCACATGATTTACGAGGTGCTGGCCAACTCAATCGACGAGGCGCTGGGCGGCTGGTGCGACGATATCCAGGTCATACTGAACGCCGACGGCTCGGTCACCGTAACGGACAACGGCCGCGGAATCCCGGTCGACATCCATAAGGAGGAAGGCGTCTCGGCCGCCGAGGTCATAATGACCCAGCTGCACGCGGGCGGCAAGTTCGACCAGAACTCGTACAAGGTGTCGGGCGGATTGCACGGCGTGGGCGTGGCCGTGGTCAACGCGCTGTCAAGCACCTTGGAGCTGCGCATATGGCGCGACGGGAAAGAGCATCACGTCCAGTTCAAGAACGGCGACGCGGTCGCTCCGCTGAAAACGCTTGGCCCGGCGGACGGCGGGCGCAAGGGCACCCAGGTCACGTTCACCGCCTCGGCCGAGGTCTTCTCGAACATCGAATACGATTTCGACACCATTGAAAAGCGCATGCGCGAGCTGGCGTTCCTTAACTCGGGCGTGGCCCTGGCCCTGATAGACCGCCGCCACGGCGACGAAAAGACCGTGAATTTCCATTACGACGGCGGCCTTGTCGAGTTCGTCAAGTATTTCGACCGCTCCAAAACCGTGCTGCAGGAAAGCCCGATATACATCATGGGCCGGCGCGGCGACATCATCGTCGAGGCCGCGATGGAGTGGAACAACGGCTACCACGAAAACACCGTGTGCTTCACCAACAACATTTCGCAGCGCGACGGTGGCACGCACATGGCCGGGCTGCGCGCTGGCCTTACGCGCACAATCAACAGCTATGCCGAAAGCTCGGGCCTGCTTAAAAAAGAGAAGGTCGAGCTGACCGGCGACGACATGCGCGAAGGCCTTACCTGCGTGCTGTCCGTCAAGGTGCCCGAACCCAAGTTCTCGTCGCAGACAAAGGACAAGCTGGTGTCCAGCGAAGTGCGCCCGGTCGTCGAATCCGTGGTGTCCGAAAAGCTGGCTCAGTGGCTTGAGGAAAACCCGGCCGAGGCCCGCAAGATAATCGGCAAGGTGGTCGAGGCCGCGGCCGCCCGCGACGCCGCCCGCAAGGCGCGCGAACTGACAAGGCGCAAGGGTGTGCTGGATATAGCGTCCCTGCCCGGCAAGCTGGCCGACTGCCAGGAACGCGACCCCGCGCTTTCCGAGATTTTCATCGTGGAAGGCGACTCGGCCGGAGGCTCGGCCAAGCAGGGGCGCCACCGCGCCACCCAGGCCGTGCTGCCGCTGCGCGGGAAAATCCTTAACGTGGAAAAGGCGCGATTCGACAGGATGATAAGCAGCGAAACCATAGGCACGCTGATAACCGCGCTTGGCACGGGCATAGGCCGCGACGACTTCGACATAGGCAAGGCGCGCTATCACAAGATAATAATCATGACCGACGCGGACGTGGACGGCCGCCATATCACGACCCTGCTGCTGACGTTCTTCTTCCGCCACATGCCCCAGCTTATCGAAAAAGGGTACCTGTACATCGCCCAGCCGCCGCTTTTCCGCGCGGCCAAAGGCAATTCGCAGCTGTACCTTAAGAACGAGAAATCCCTGGACGAATACCTGATAACCGGCGGGGCCGAGGGCGCGGTGCTGAACCTTGGCAGCGGCGCGCAGATAAGCGGGGCCGACCTGCTCTCGCACATCAACCAGGCGTTCGCGGTCAAGCAGATAATCGGGGGCATCAGCAAAAAGGCTCCCCCCCATATTGTCGAGCAGATGGCCATCACCGGCGCGTTCTCGGGCAGCGTCGACACCGCCGCATTGGCCGCCGCCCTTGACCAGCGCGAACCCGTGTACGAGCGCGGCTGGAAAGTCGTCTATGAAAACCAGGCCTATACCTTCACGCGCACCGTGCGCCAGGTCGCGCAAAGCCATGTCATCGACAAATCCATCATGCAAAGCGCCGAGGCGGAAAAGCTTAAGGGCATGGAAAAGTCCTTGAAAGAGCTGTACCTCAAGCCGGCCGCGCTGAAGACCAAGGACGCCGAGTTCCAGATAAACGGCCCGCTGGCCCTGCTGGAAACCATACTGAAGCTTGGCCGCAAAGGGGTAAGCATACAGCGTTACAAGGGGCTGGGCGAAATGAACGCCGAGCAGCTTTGGGAAACCACCCTTGACCCCAACGCCCGCTCGCTTCTGCAGGTAAGGGTAAAGGACGCCGTGCTGGCCGACAGCGTGTTCTCGACCCTGATGGGCGACGTGGTCGAGCCGCGCCGCGACTTCATACAGGAAAACGCCCTGAACGTCGTGAACCTGGACATATAGCGCATGGCAAAAGAAATCATCACAATCCTCGACCCGCTTTTAAAGCAGAAATCCGGCGAAGTCGAAACATTCGACAATAACCTGGAAGACCTGGTCAAGGACATGCTTGAAACCATGAAGCATCACCAAGGCGTCGGGCTGGCCGCCGTCCAGATTGGAACCCCCCTGCGCGTGCTGACGTATCTGGGTTATGACGGCAAGGCCGGTTTCATGGTCAACCCGGTGATTGTCCAAAGGTCCGAAAAAATCATCGACAGCGAGGAAGGCTGCCTGTCCGTGCTGGGCGACAGCGACGCGGGCATTGTCACGATGCCGCGCCACGAATGGATAAAGGTGAAGTTCCGCGACCTCAAAGGCGACGAATCCGAAATGCTGGCCGAAAAAAGGAACTCGGTCGTGATACAGCACGAAATCGACCACCTGGACGGCATTTGCATCACCGACAGCCTGTCGCCGCTGAAACGCGATATGATAAGGCGCAGGATATCCAAATTGGAGCGGTATAAGATTGAATAGGCTGGACATAGTATTCATGGGCTCGCCGCAGTTCGCGGTGGACGTCGCGCAAAAGCTGCGGCAGCAGCACAATATCATCGGCGTGTGCACAGCCCCTCCCCGCCCGGCCGCGCGCGGGAAAAAGCTGGTGGAAACGCCGGTGCACAAATGGGCGGACGAAAACCGCATACCCATACTTGACATAGCCGGGCAGCTGCCCAAAGCCGACGCAGGAGTGGTCGCTTCATACGGGGTTTTCCTGAAGGACTCGGTCATAAACCATTTCCCCATGGGCTGCATAAACGTGCACCCGTCGCTGCTGCCGCGCTGGCGGGGGGCCGCTCCGATAGAGCGGGCTATCCTGGCCGGCGACAAGACAACGGGCGTGTGCATAATGCAGATAACCCAGCAGCTTGACGCCGGCGACATCTACGCCATGCGGGAAATACCCGTTGCCCCAAGGGAAACAACCGCATCGCTGACCAAAAAGCTGGCGGACATCGGAGGCGGCCTTTTGCTGCAGGTATTGCAGGGCAATCCCCGGCCAACGCCCCAGCCGGGCGACGGCGCGACCTATGCCGAAAAAATCCGGAAAGAAGAGGGGCTTATCGACTGGAACGCCAAGACCGCCGACGAAATCGACCGGCAGATACGCGCAATCCCCTCGTGGTTCATGAAGGGCGGCCAGCGCATAAAGGTGCTTGAGGCCCGCCCGGTGCCCGCAGAACAGCCGGCAGCAATAATCGTCAAGTGCAAACAAGGGTTTCTTGTCGTCGACGTGCTGCAGCGCGAAGGCCGCAACCCTCTCCCTGCCGAGGAATTCATAAAAGGATTCCGCAATGCCAAGATATAAGATTACCGTAGAGTATGACGGCTCCCCGTTCTTCGGCTGGCAGGCGCAGGAAAACCTGCCCACGGTGCAGGGATTTTTGCAGCAGGCCATATTCAAAGCCACGGGGCACGAACCCGAAGTTTTCGGAGCCGGCCGCACCGACACCGGGGTCCACGCCGTTGCGCAGGTCGCGCACTTCGACAGCGACAAGAATTGGGACCCGTACCGCATGGCCAGCGCCATAAACGCCCACCTTGCGGCCGCGAAAGTGCCAATAAGCGTGCTTGAGGCGTCAATCGCGCCGGACGACTTCCACGCCAGGTTCAGCGCCAAGTACCGGAGCTATAAATACGTGGTGATAAACAGGCGCTCTCCGCTGGTGCTGTGGAAAAGCCGGGCATACCTTTACAAATACAGCCTTGACGTCGCGGCCATGCAAAGGGCTACCGGAGTGTTCATCGGCAGGCGCGACTTCTCATCTTTCCGCGCGTCCGAATGCCAGTCCGCCTCTGCAATAAAAACCATAGACGATTTCACCATAACCCAGACCGGCGAACAGATAGTCTTCCAGGTCAAGGCCAAGTCCTTCCTGCACCACCAGGTGCGCAACATGGTCGGCTCGCTGGTCGAGGTCGGCCGCGGCAAAATCGACGGCTTCACATTGCAGAAGATACTTGACGCAAAGGACCGCAGGAAAGCCGGGCCCACGGCCCCCGCCTGCGGCCTGTACCTGTTCCAGGTCGATTATTAGGCGGCGGATATAGAATTCCAAATATAACAGCCTGCCGCGACAGCGGCTCCATCAAGCGGTCCGCAGGACACGCGCGTCCGCCCGCCCCAAGGCGGCGCGCGCCCCCCCGCATAAAACCCATCAAACCGGCAGTGGCAGCGGCAGCGTGCAGGAGAACAGCACCGCGAAAAACTGCAGTATGGTGCCAGCCAGGACGAAAACGTGCCACACCGCGTGGGTGTACTTCACCTTTTTCATCACATAGAAAGCCACCCCCAGCGTATAGGCCAGGCCTCCTGCCAGCAGCAGCCACAGCCCCACTGTCGGGACCACGCGGAACATCTGTTCGGACGCGAAAATCACCAGCCAGCCCATCAGAAGGTACAGCCCGACCGAGTATTTCGTCGGCAAATTCGTCGCCAGTTTCACGATAGTGCCCGTGATGGCCAGCCCCCATATCACCGCGAACAGCACCCACCCCGTGGTCCCGCGCAGGTTCACCAGCAGGAACGGGGTGTACGTCCCCGCGATAAGGTAGTATATCGCGATATGGTCGAATTTCTTAAGGTGGCGCTTGACCGCCGGGTCCTTGAAAGCGTGGTACAGCGTGGACGCCGTGTACAGCACCACCATGGACGCGCCGAATATGCTTACCCCCACGATGGCCCACGCGTCGCGGTACAGCGCGGCGAAAACTATCAGCACCGCTGTCATGGCCGAGCTTAGCGCCACGCCTATGCCATGGGAAAGGCAGTGGAAGAACTCTTCCACCCCGGTGTATGCGCGCCGCGCTTTGATGCTAGTTTCTGCCAAGTTCTATCTCCCTCATGTCAAGGATAATGTCGGGTTCGACGCGGTTGACGTCGCGCTTGACCGCCCATATCCTGGCTGTGAACAAATGGTTGCGCCCGCCCGAACACGGCGGCATATAGCCTTCGATATCGCGGTTCACGCTGCGGTTGCCCGCTTCAAGGAAAGCGTGGTCGGGCATGTTCCTTGTAAAGGCGCTGACCGGCTTCAGGACCGCGGTCGGGCTGCCGTCATGGTAAAAGCCGATGACCCCAAGCCCGCCCCTTGACGAAAGCAGCGGCTCGTTCGAGTCGTTTATCTCAAGCAGGATAAGGTTGGCCGCGCCGTGTATGTTCTCGACGACCAGCTCGGGCGTGGACGGGATGATGTCTTCGGCCATGCAAGTCTGCTCCGGTGGTATGGTAACCCCGTCCCACGGGCTGTCCATGGCGAAGCTTATCACCATGGGCCCCTGGTAAACCGTCACGTCGTCGGTCCTGACGCTGCCCCTGCCGCTGCACGCCCCAAGCAACCCCAAAGCAACCAAAACCGCAAAAATCCTGTACATGGGAAAACAACTCCGATATTATAACTTTTATGAAGAATATAACAAATATATTTACAAAAGGTTTAAATCTGGTTTTGCCGCACCGCTGCTATGACTGCGGCAAAAAGGTGGCCGACCCGTTCACGCTTTGCGACCAGTGCCTTGAAACGCTTGAGCTTTGCCTTATACGCAAGCCGTGCTGCAGCGTCTGCACAAGGCCGCTTGAGCAGTGGGCCGGCAATGGCGCAATCTGCCGCGTCTGCGCGGACAAAAGGCCCGCGTTCGAAAAGCTTGTGGCGGTAAGCGACTACGACGCCGTGGCAAGGCGGCTTATTTTGCGGCTTAAGCACTCGGACCGCCCCGACATAGCCAAAATCCTGGCAGCATGGCTGATGGTCGCGGCCAAGGACGTCATGGGCGACATAGACGGCTTTGTGCCGGTGCCAATGCACGTGCTGCGCCGTTTGCAGCGCCCGTACAACCACGCCGGCCTCCTTGCCGGAGCCCTGTCCGGCTTCACCAAAAAGCCCTGCCATACCCGCGTTCTTAAACGCACGCGCTTTACCAAAAGCCAGGGGCGCAAAGGCAGGCCCGACCGCCGCGCCAACGTCCATGACGCGTTCCAGGTCGTGAACAAAAAGGCCGTCGAGGGCAAAAGCATAGCTTTGATAGACGACGTTGTGACCACCGGCTCGACCGCCGACCAGTGCGCCAAAGCGCTGAAAGCCGCCGGTTGCCGGTCTGTCTATGTGTTCGCAGTGGCAAGGGTATAGCG
>WRDZ01000012.1 GCA_009779595.1 Alphaproteobacteria bacterium
CAAGGGGGGAGCTTATCGAAAGCCTGCCGCTGTCCGCGTCCGATTCGTACTGGCTGACCACCTGCCAGGCCGCCTTTTTCCTGCCGGCGCCCAGGCCCAGCACGGCAGTCACGCCGAACTCTATTATGCCGCGCGGGACCGGGTCTATGACCAGGGCGTGGCTGTAAAGGTGCTCAAGCTTGGAGATTTTGGCCTCGCATACGCTTTGGTTGTCGCGGGCCGCGTCGTACTCCGAATTTTCGGGCAGGTCGCCTAGGTCGTACGCGTCCATCACCGCCTGCGATATCTGCGGGCGGACATGGTATTTGAGGTGGTTAAGCTCGGCTTCCAGCCGGGCGAAGCCTGCGCGCGTGATGGCAATGGTTTGGAAGGTCATAACAGATTGATTATACCAGATTTAATCGGCTTTGTCAAGCCTGTATCCGGTGGCAAGGATATAGTACTCGACCGATTCTTTGCGGCTGGCCGGCGGCTTTATGCGCTTGACCGTTGTGAAATGCCGCCGCAGCCGGGCGAAGAAGGCGGCCTCTTCGCGGCCGGCGAATATCTTGCATAAGAAGACTCCGCCGTTGTCCAGCGTTTCCAGCGCGAAATCCAGGGCAAGGTTCAGCACCCCCATAAGCCGCAGGTGGTCGGTGGTCTGGTCGCCGGTCGTGTTCGGGGCGAGGTCCGACAGCACCACGTTTGCCTTGCCGCCCAGCAGCTGCTTAAGGCGCGCGGGGGCGTCGCTTGACGTGAAGTCCATCTGCAGGATTTGGGCGCCGCTTATCGGGGCGACAGGCAAAAGGTCCAGCCCCAAGACTTTGGTTTTGGTCCTTGCTGCCGCCACCTGCGTCCACCCGCCCGGAGCGCAGCCCAAGTCCACGACCTTTGCCCCGGGTTTGAGGAACCTGTGCTTGTCGTCGACCTCTATCAGCTTGAACGCCGCGCGCGAACGCCAGCCCTGCTGCCGCGCTTGGCGCACGTACGGGTCCTTTATCTGGCGGGCCAGCCACCTGGTTGACGAAGCCGGCCGCCCTTTGGCTGTCTTGATGTTAGGCATGACCCCATAATAGCGGAAATCAAAATAACCGCAAGAGAGAAGGCGGAAAAAACGTGTCCGCCCGAGCAAGCGCCAAAGCGAGCCGCCTTTGGCCGGGCGGACGCGCGTGCCCTGCGGACCGCCTGGCGGTGCCGCTGGCGCGGCAGGTTATTCCATTTGAACAAGAGGCGGCCGCTATGGCTTTTTGCCCAGCATGATTCACTTTTCCTTTACTTTGCCGGTATATGCTTGATATGATTGAAAAACGAAAAGGATTCTCATGCCCGAAATAATCACCGACATAGTGAAAAGCAACCCGCCCGCGGTCCTGGCGCGCGACGCCGAGGCTGCCCGCCTGGTGTCGGTGCTGCTGCGCAGCATGAAGAACAACGCGATAATACTTGGGACGTCGGGCGTGGGCAAGACCGCGCTGATAGAGGGAATCGCCCACCTTATAGCCGCCAAGAAAGTCCCGCCCGCTCTGCAGGAGAAAAAGCTCCTGCAAATAGACCTTTCGGCGATAATCGCGGCGTCGGCCAGCGAAAACGACGTGGCTAACAATTTCCGGCTTGCGGTGGACGTGGTGCTTAAAACCCCGAACTCGATACTGGCCGTCACCGACCCCACTCAGCTTACGCCCAAGTTCGCGGCTTTTATCCGGCCGCACGTCATAGCCGGCAAGCTGCGCCTTATCGCCGAGTCCCAGATGCCGTCGTACAAGTCCAACATCGAGCCGGACACCACCCTTATGCGGCGCATCCAGCCCATAACCCTGACCGAACCCACCCCTGAAGAAACCGTGGGCATCGTCAAGGCCAAAATCGCGCGGCTGACCGACTTCCACCGCGTGCAGATAGGCGACGCGTCCATAAGCGACGCGGTGAAGATGGCCGGGCGCTATATCCGCGGACAATATTTCCCCGAGCGCGCGTTCGCCCTGCTGGACGACGCATGCGTGCTGGCCGTGACCGAAGGCTCGGCCGAGGTGACGCCGGCCCACCTTGCGCGCACCATCGCCCTGCTTACCGGGGTGCCGGTCGAAAGCGTGACCGCCAACGAAAAGGCCAGGCTGAACGACATGGAGAACCTTTTGCGCAAACGCGTCATAGGCCAGGACGAGGCCGTGAAAGCCGTGTCCGAGGCAATGCGCCGCGCGCGCAGCGGCCTGCAGGACCCCAACCGCCCCATAGGCACGTTCTTCTTCATAGGCAGTACCGGCGTGGGAAAGACCGAGCTTGCAAAGGCTTTGGCCGAATTCATGTTCGACGACGAAAAGTCCATCATGCGCCTGGACATGAGCGAGTACATGGAAAAGTCCGCCATCGCCAACATCATAGGCCCGGCTCCGGGCACTCCGGGGTTCGAACAGGGCGGGCTGCTGACCGAATCGGTGCGCCTGAAACCCTATCAGGTCCTTTTGTTCGACGAGCTTGAAAAAGCCCACCCGGAAATCCTGAACATACTTCTGCAGGTGCTGGACGAGGGGCGCCTGACCGACAGCCGCGGCGTGCTGGTGGACTTCCGCAACACCCTGATAATCCTCACGTCCAACCTGGCGCACGACGTGCCCTCGTACAAGCGGGTCGAGGCCCTGTCCAAATACCTGCGGCCAGAGTTCATCAACCGAATCGACGACATAATCTCGTTCAACGGGCTGCAAATCCAGAACATACTGCAGGTCGTGGACATACACTTGGGCAAGACCATAAAGCGCGCCAAAGAGCTGGGCATAACCCTCAAGTTCACCGACGACGCCAAGAAATGGTTCGGCGACGAAATCATGATGACCAAGATGGGCGTGCGCGCGCTGAAACGCCTTATTTTGCACGAGGTGGAAAATCCGTTGGCAAATCTGATAATGCGTGATAAGCTACCAGAGAGCGGGGTTGTGAAATTCAGGTCCAATCCCGATGACATTCAGCACCTGATAATGGAGATATAGGCATATGGATTGGATACTGCTTGCGGTCAACGTGGTCCTTATGTTCGCCATAGCTTTCATAAGCGCCAGGCAAAGCAGGATACTGCCGGCGGTTGCGGGCGCGGCCATGCTTGCCAGCGTGCTTGCCATGCAGTACCTTGCCCCGTGGATGGGCAGGGTCCAGATGACGGCCATTCCGCTGCTGGCCGCCGGAGCAGTGGCGACGGTGCATTTGCGCGGGCTTTACCTAAGGTTCGGCTTATGGATGGCGCTAAGCATGGGGGCGGCGTTCCTGTTCATCCGCGACCCGGCCCTGGCGGTTTCGGCCGGCCTGTTCGCGGCGCTGTTCCTGTGGATGATGGAAGCCGAATGGATGCTGCCCCCACTGCCCGGGGCGTACATGTTCGTCACCATAATCGGAATCGTCGGAGGGCTGCTGATTGTTGCCGGGCGGCAGCCGGGGCTTTTCTGGACGGCGTTCACATGCCTGTTCATAACCGCAGGTTTTTCGGTGCTGAACCGTTACAGCGTCACACAGGGGTTCAAGCTGGCATGGTCTTTCGTGATATTGATGTTCCTTATGGTGCTGACAAGCAAGACCACGAACGTGGCCACGGCGATAGTCCCGGTCGTGCCGCTGCTGGCCCTTGGGCTTTTGCCCGGCCAGGTCATCGCCCTGAAGAACGGGTGCGAGCCGGCGAAGCTGTTCACTATCCTGATACGGCGGCAGTTCATGATAGTCCTTCTTATCATGTTTTCGGCAATCCCCAGCCCCGGCTCGCAGCTGCAGGTCCAGATGCTGATTGTCATCCTGTCGGTGCTGTGGGCCGGCTGGCTGGAGTACAAGCTGCGCACGATGGGCAAGAATGAAGTGCGCTGGCGCGACATGCCGCGCGAAACGGCAGCCGCGTTCAAGCAGATGAGCTTTGATTTTAAAGAGGTATGGAAGAAATGGCAAACAAACAGCTTAAAGAAAAAAGACTAGCCAGCCGCCGCAGGAAGATATTTTTCACCGTCGTGGCTTTGCTGACGGCGGGCGCGGGGCTGTACCTGATGCTGAAACCCGTCGAGGTCACGGTTTCCAAAGCGGTCAGGTCTCCGGTCATAGACGCGGTGTACGCGACGGGAATCGTGGAAACCACGATGATGGTGCAGATAGCCCCAAAGACCATAGGGCGCATCATATACTATCCGGTGGAAGAGCATATGACCGTCAAAAGGGGCGACGTGCTGCTGCGCATGGAAAGCCAGGAAGCCGAGGCCAGGATTGCCGACGCCAAGGCGCGCGTTGAGCTGGCCGAACGCGAGGCCAGGCGCGCCGCGGATTTGCTTAGGACCGGGGCCGGAACCGCGCAGAACAACGACAGGGCCCAGGCCGAGCTGCGTTCCGCCCGCGCCGCCTTGAAAGTGGCCGAAGACCAAAGCAGCAACATGATAATACGCTCTCCTGACAACTGCACGGTGATATTCAGGGACGCCGAGGTGGGCGAGCTTATAACCGCGGGCCAGACCGTGCGGTGGCTTGACTGCAGCGGCATCAAGCGCATAACCGCGGACGTGGACGAGGAGGACATCAACAAGGTCAGGCCGGGCATGGAAGTGAAGATAGGGCTAAGCTCGGCCACGGGGGACATGTATGACGGCGTGATAGAAAGGATAACCCCAAAGGGCGACACGGCGAACCGCAGCTATCGCGTGCGCATAGCCCTGCCCAGGGACACCGCCCTTAAGATAGGCATGACGGTCGAGGCCAACATCATCACCGGCGAAACGGTCGAGGCGGTCATCGTCCCGGCCAGAAGCGTCAGGGGCGGAGAGCTGTTCATAGTCGACCAAAACGGGCGCCTGCGCCTTATGCCCGTGAAGGTGGGCAGGCTTGACAGCAACAACGCCGAAATCACCGAAGGGCTTGAAGGCGGCGAAGACGTGGTCACAGTGTTCGACGACAGCCTGAAAGACGGGAGGCGGGCAAAGACCGTCAGGGACAGGACAAGGGCGCGCAGGTAAATGCTGACTCTGGAAATCGCATACGCTCACCTTATGGGACGTAAACGGCAGACCATAATGTCGCTGCTTGGGGTCATGCTTGGCGTGGGCTTCTTCATCGGCGTGTCGTCCATGATGCGCGGCAGCGAAAAGGACACGATAGACCGCATAACCAACGACTTCCCGCACGTGGGCATCCACGATTCGTTCCGCCAGGCCCGCAGGCAGCCTTTAGAGCGCATACAGTCAGGCCAGCCCGAGGACCAGCGCGCAACGGTGTTCATCAGCGGGGTGAAGCCTCCGGTCGAGAACCGCGGGATAGTGAACTTCCGCGACATCGCCAATTACCTAAGGACGCGCGACGACGTGCAGTTCGCCATGACCATGGAAACCCCGGTGATGCTGACCGTCAGCGGCCAGACCCGGTCGATGAACCTTGTCGGCATCGTCCCCGAGGAGGTGCGCGGCATCATACACGCGGCCGATTCGGTGATACAGGGGCGGCTTGAGAACCTGTACTCGGACAGCAACGGGGTGCTGGCGGGCAAGGCGTTCATGGACCAGCACAAGCTGAAGATGGGCGACACCGTGCAAATCGTGTCGGGCAGCGGGGTCACCCGCGTGATGAGGATTGTGGGGGTGTTCGAAACGGGCCGCGCCTGGAACGACAGGCGCACGCTGCTTACGCTGCTTAAGAACACGCAGGTCATAGCCAACCGCCCCGGGCGCATAAACAACTTCTATATCAAACTGGACGACCCTTTCCTGGCGTGGGATTTTTCCGTACAGCTTGAGAAGACGTTCGGGTACGCGGCGTACTCGTGGCAGGAAAACATGCAGGACATGCTGAACACCATAGCAACGCGCAACAGGATAATGTACGCCGTGGTCGGGGCAATACTGCTTGTGGCGTGCTTTGGCATATACAACATCATATCCACCGTGGTCATGGAAAAGACCAAGGACATAGCAATACTGAAATCCATGGGGTTCTCGAAGCTTGACATAATCAACATATTCCTTCTGGAAGGATTCCTGGTCGGGTTCACAGGCGCGATACTGGGCTGCGGGCTTGGCCGATTGTTCCTGCATATCCTGTCGGGCATCACGATAAGGAACCCGGGCATGACAAGGCCAATGCCCATGCCGCTTGACTATGGCATAGGGCAGTATTTCTTCGTAAGCGGCATAGCCATATTTTCCGCTATCATCGCGGCGTACCTGCCCGCGCGCAAGGCGGGCGCCCTGCCTCCGGTCGACATATTAAGGGGCGCGGCATGAGCAGGGACAAGGATATCGGCGACCTTATCATACGCACGGAAAAGGTTTCCCGCGTCCTTGAAGACCAGGAATTCCCCGTCACCCTTGTGCGCGACATAAGCATACAGGTAAAAAGGGGCGAGTTCGTGGCCATCACCGGCCCGTCGGGCAGCGGCAAGTCGTCGCTGCTGTACCTTCTGGGCCTGCTGGACGCGCCGACCGACGGACGCATCTTCATCGGCAAGCAGGACACCGGCCTGCTGTCGGACAAGCAGCTGGCTCAATTCCGGCTTGAGAACATAGGGTTCGTGTTCCAGTTCCACTTCCTTTTGTGGGAGTTCAGCGTCCTGAGAAACGTCATGCTTCCGATGATGAAGCTGCAGAAATTCAAGGGCGAGGAAATCGAGGACCGCGCGGTCATGCTTTTGACCGAGCTTGGCCTGGAGGCGCATATGTTCAAGACCCCGGACCAGCTGTCGGGCGGCCAGCGGCAGCGCGTGGCGGTGGCAAGGGCTTTGGCCAACGCTCCCATACTGATGCTGGGCGACGAGCCCACGGGCAACCTTGACACCAAAAGCACGGCCAACGTGATATCAATATTGAAGGACCTGGTGCGCGAGCATAAGAACACCATAGTGGTCGTCACCCACGACACGGATTTCGCCAAGCAGGTCGACAGGCAGATACATATCGTGGACGGGCAGGTGGTTTGACGGAAGCATAAAAATATATGCAAAAAGCGCTGTCCGCCCGGCGGGAGGCGGCGCGCGCCCGCTCGCTTACGGCTCGCTTTTTGCGCGCTTGCCCGGGCGGAACGCACTCCCGGCAATGCCACCTCAAAGCAAGGCCGGCCGCCATTTCCGAATAAAAATTAACCAACATTAATTTTTCTCTTGCCAAAGGGTTAACAACGGGTCATATTGTAATTAACTATTGTTAACGATATTATTTCCTATTGAAAAACAAGGGGGTTTTGATGAGGGTTTTACTTGTTGAAGACGACCGCGCAATGGCCCAGAATATCGAGGCAATCCTGAAGCGCGAAAACATTGTTGTCGACACCAGCGCGCTTGGCGAGGACGGGCTGGAAATCGGGAAGATATACGATTACGACCTGATAATCCTTGACCTTATGCTGCCGGACATGGACGGGTACGAGGTTTTGAAGCAGCTGCGCAGTTCGAAGATACGCACTCCGGTGCTTATACTTTCGGGGCTTAACGGACCGGACAAAAAGGTGAAGGGCCTTGGATTCGGGGCGGACGACTATTTGACCAAGCCGTTCGACAAGGACGAGCTTGTCGCCCGCATCCAGGCTATCGTGCGCCGCACCAAGGGGCATGCCGAATCCATCATCAAGACCGGCAAGCTTGAGCTGAACCTTGACACGCACACCGTGACCATCGACGGCAAGTCACTGCACCTGACGGGCAAGGAGTACGCGATACTTGAACTTCTGTCGCTGCGCAAGGGGATAACGCTTAGCAAGGACCAGTTCCTTGACCACCTGTACGGCGGCACGGACGAGCCCGAGGTCAAGATAATCGACGTGTTCGTGTGCAAGCTGCGCAAGAAGATAATCGACGCGACCGGCGGTGACGACTACATAGAAACCGTGTGGGGGCGCGGGTACATACTGAAGGACCCGGGCGCGCCCTAGCTTACCCCACTATGTAAGAGACCACATTCTCTGCGATTGCCAGCAGGAACAGGGCCGCCCCAAGCAAAGCCACCTTCTTCCAGTCAAGCTTGCCCAGCATCGCGGCAATGGCGAACCCTATGAAGGCGAACATCGCAAGCGCGTACACGATGCCGCGCATGCCTTCGAACAGCTCGTACAGCTTGTCGGCAGCGCTTGCAAACGCGCTGTTACAGAAGGTGTCGCCGAACCAGCCGCCCGCGCCAAGAGCGCAAGCAATGCCTATCCCCAGCCTTAAAAGGTCTATATTGTCAAAATTCCCCCAGTCGCTTTCATCGAAGACCGAGGGAAGGGGGAGGCTCGGTACCACTACTCCGCTTCCACCAGAGCCGCAGTTTTCAACCGATGTGCCTGCCACAGAAATGCCCCGACTTGTGGCCTCTTGGTAAATCCTTCTGTCAGTATCAGTGCAGGCGAATGCCGCATTGACCGCGGACAGGACCCCCAAAAAAACCATTATGCCTAAAAAAATCCTCATAACCTTTCCCCTTTTAAACAACCAGCACACTGCCGTGAACCGTTTCCCATTTTGTTATCTTTTTCGCAGCAGCCCTGCTGCACACCACCAAGGCCGCCTTTGCTTCGGACAAGTCCTTGACAAGCCGCGCTTCCATGCCTTCGGGCAGCTTGGCCTTCAACGCGCTTTTGCCCTTGGGCAGCAGCGCGGTCCCTTGCCCGCCCATGAATCCGGGCAGGTTCTTCAACGCCCATTTCAAGGCCCTGTCGCTGCCGGCAGAGCCGTCGTAGAACACGGCCCAGTCCTGCCCGGCCAGGCTGTTCTTGGCCATCAGCACCGGGGCGCCCGCATTCTCCAGCAAAACCGCGGTCTTGCCGGCCAGCGGCACCTTCCTGCCGGGGGCCAGCATGCTGAACCTTGGCTTGCTTGCCGCCTGCGGCCCGGCGTAATAGAATTTCCTTACCTGCCAGCCCGCCCACGGCATGACGAACAGGTCGTACGAGCCGCTTGCCTGAACAAGCTGTTCGTCGGCCATCCCTTTCTTTATGACCAGCCGGGCGTTGACGCCCGAGGTCCTGGCCGACCTTATTATGAAATCGAAGGTGTCCTTGACAATCTTCAGCTGCAGGCGCATGGCCCTTTCTATCTCGTCGCGTGGCATCTTGCGCGCGGCGAAGGGGCTTACGAACCGCACCAGCGGGCTTTCGGCCATCTTCAGCATAAGGTCGTCGTGCACGTGCACCACGTCGACCGAGCATCCGGCATCATGGGCCATAAGCATCACCATGTCCATGGCGGCGATGCTTAACGGGGACCCGTCTATGGCGATGCCTATCTTCATTTGAGCTCCCTTTGCCAGTCGATGTATTTTTCCCACAGCTGGTCCACGCGTTCGGCAATCAGCTGGTTATAGCCGCCTTTGGTCCAGCGCCCCTTGGCGTCCATCTTGCCCGCGGGCAGGCCGCACATAAGCTCGAACCCGTCGTCCACGGTATTGATTGCGTAAACCGAGAACCTGTGTTTTTGCACGGCCTCGACCACGTCGTGGCGCAGCATAAGGTTGACCTTGTTGGCCGCCGGGATTATGACGCCCTGGGTGCCGGTAAGCCCCTGCATCACGCATATGTCGTAGAACCCTTCGATTTTTTCGTTTATGCTGCCTACGGCCTGGACGTTTCCGAACTGGTCTATGGACCCGGTGATGGCCAGGTCCTGCCGTATGGGCAGGTTGCCGATAGAGGACATGATGGCGTACAGCTCGGTCACCGAGGCCGAATCACCGTCGATTTCGTTGTACGACTGCTCGAACGTCAGGCTGGCGTCCATGGGCAGCGGGTGGTTGGCGGCGAAGCGGTTGGACAGGAACGATGACAGGATAAGCACGCCCTTGGTGTGGCTTGCCCCGCCAAGCTTGGTTTCGCGCTCGATGTCGATGATGCCGCGGCTGCCCACGCGCGACAGGCACGAGATGCGGCTTGGGCGGCCGAATGCGAACTTGCCGAACTCAAGCACAACAAGGCCGTTTATCTGCCCGACCTTGGTGCCGCGCGTTTCGATGGTTATGACGCCCGACTTGACCTGGTCCACGAACTTGTCGCGCATGCGGCTGTCGCGCTGCTCGCGCCCGTCGATGGCCTGCTGGACGTGGGTGCGCCCCACCTGCGAGGCGTTGTTCAGGCGCGCGTAATAGTCGGCCTCGTGCATAAGGTCGTCCATAACGCCGAAATGGGCGGTAAGCTTGCGGCTGTCGCCGGCAAGGCGGGAGGAATGCTCGATAAGGCGTTCAAGCGCGGTCTTTGAGAACCAGCGCAGCCCGGCGCGGCGGGAAAGCCCGCTTAGGACGCCGGCATAGTTCATGACCTCTTCCTTGTTGCGCGGCATGGAACCTGTGAAGTTGGCCTCGACCTTGAACAGCTCTTTGAATTCGGGGTCGTTCTCGAACAGCTGATAGTACAGGTCGGGTGGGCCGACAAGTATCACCCTTACGCTTAGCGGTATGGGCTGCGGCGACAGGCTGATGATGGTGTTGGCGCTGTCCTCTTCCTGGTCGGCGATAGCTATCTTCTTGGTCAGCAGGGCGCGCTTTAGAATTTCGAACGCGTATTTGCTGACTATCGAGCGGGCCTTTATTATAAGGAACCCGCCGTTGGCCTGGTGCAGAGCCCCGGGCTTTATAAGGTTGAATTCGGTGATAAGGCTGCCCAGGTGCTGCTGCCGCTCCATCCGGCCGATAAGGTTGGGCACGCTGGGGTTGTCCAGCACCACGACAGGGGCGCCGCGCATGGGGTCGCGCCGGACGAACACGTTGACCTGATAGCGCTTGAACACGCTGCGGTCCACGGTCTTGGGCTTCATGCTGTCGTCGCTGGGGTTTTCGTACGGCGGGCTTATGAACACCGCGATGTTCTCGATGATGTCCCTGTGCAGGGACGAAAGGTATTCCTGAACGCCGGGCAGGTCCTTGTACTTGCGCTTTATGGCGTCCAGGCTGTGGCGGACCGCGAAGTCGGCGACCTCGTCGTTAAGTTTTTTTATGCGCACGTGCTTGTCGCTTTCCCAGACGGGGATGTTCTTGACCGCGGCCTCAAGCTTTTCCTGGGCGGTGTTCAGGTCGGCCATGTAGGAGTTCTGCTCGTCCTTTGAAAGTTTTTCGAACGCTTCGGGCGTGAGCACCTTGCCGTTCTTGACCGGAGCCACGACCAGCCCGGTGGGCATGCGCAGTATGGACACGTTCTGGCCTTTGGTGCGCTTCTGCAGGTGGGAAAAGTATTCGGCCTCCTGGTTCTTGAAGCTCTCTTCGATTATGCGCAGGCGGTTGCGGTACTCTTCGCCGTCGAATATGGCCGGTATCGACACCAGAAGGTCCTGCAGCATGACGTTCATGTCGTGGGCGAACTTGACGCTTGTGCCGGCGGGCAGGGCAAGGGCCACGGGCTTGTGCGGCTCGTCGAAGTTGTTGACATAGCACCAGTCGCACGG
>WRDZ01000013.1 GCA_009779595.1 Alphaproteobacteria bacterium
CCATGGCCGAAACCGTGGCCTTGTCGGTCACGTCATAAGCTCCGGACAGGTAGGCGTACGCAGGCGTGGTTATGTCCAAGGAAACCGGAACCGTGCCGACCATGATATTTTTCAGGTTGCCGGTCAAAGAGTGCTTTATTTGCGAACGGTACGACAGCCCAAGGCGCGCCTGTGGAAGCGGGGTCCACATCACGCCCGCGTTCCAGCCCAATCCCCAGTCGCTGCCTTTGACCGTTGTAAACACGCCGGGATTGCTTGTAAGTTCGCCGGATATGCGCTGGGCGCTTATGCCCGCGCCGAAAGACCACTGGTCGTTAAGCTTGTATGAAAACGACGGGTTGATGTTTATGGTCATGACGTCGGACATTACGGCATGGGACCTGCCGCCCCAGTTCGGGTCATACTCGGTCCCCAGGCCGAACGGGACGAACACGCCGATGCCGGCGGTGAACTGGTCGTTCACCGGGAAGACCGCGTAAAAGTGGGGGACGGTCGCGTGTCCGGTGGGGTCGGTGTCGTCTATGGCCCCTCCGTCGAAAGTACCGTTGCGGAAACGGCTTTTTATGTCGATGTAAGAGCCGCCCGCCTGTATCGAATTCTGCCTTATCAGCGACAGCCCCGCGGGGTTGTACGCGATGGCCGACAGGTCGTCGCCCATGATTCCGGCCCCTGCGAACGCGCGGCCAAGGCCGGTGACGGACTGGTCGCTAAGCTGGAACCCGGCTGCAAGGGCGTGCCCGCTGAAGATTGCGGCTGCCGCGGTCATGGCGATTAAAGGTGATTTTTTCATTTATAAAGCTCCCGTATAATAAAGTTAACCTTTAGTAGTATGATATGAACTTTTGTTACACCGGGCAATATTCGCCGGAAAAAGGTCATAAAACCGTAAAATATGGGGAGGAGGGCGCTGGCCCGCTTGGACTGCGCTATCAATATGGCTATCTGCAAATATAAAACCGCCGGCAAAACCTAAGCCTTGCCGGCGAGCGTATGGGCTGACGGGCTGTGCGATTAGCGCATCACGAAATGGAATCCGTACCTGCCGCTGTTGTAAAACCACCCTATCACCGGGAGGGTGTTGTAAACATACACTACGTTGCTTTTTTGCTTGGTCGTGTGCACTGGGACAACGTGCGTGCGGTGATGGTGATGCACGACGTGCCTGACCGGAGCCGGGGCCGGCCTGGCAGGGACTGCGTGCCTGTGGGTGTTATGCCTGGGCGGTGGCGGCGGTGCATGCCTGCCGTGGGCCAATGCCGGCTGTGCGGCTATAACAATAAGTGCCATAGAGGCGATAAGAATTTTCATCATGGTTGAACTCCTTTCTGTACACATATAACGTACGAAAAGAAAAACCTTGCGGTTTGTTTAATCAGGCCCCTTATTACTTCTTCTTCCTGCGCAGGTTCCACCGGTTGTGCTGCCAGAAATACTGCCCGGGGCACAGCCGTATGTCGTGTTCCAGGGCCTTGTTCACCGCGGTCATGACCGCGATTTGGTCGGCCTTGTAATCGCCCGTCCGCGGCACTTCCAGCAGCGGCGACACGCGTATGCTGAACCTGACCTTCCACCCCGGAAGCCGCTTGCATGTAAGCACCTGTATGGGCAGGTCGTACTTCAGATGCAGCGACGCTGGCAGCGGGGTGGTCATAGCCTCCTGCCCGAAGAACGGCACGGCAATCCCCTCGTCCAGGCGCTGGTCGCACATTGCGCCCCAGTACCAGCCTTTAAGCAGGTGCTCCATCAGCGGCTTCATCGTGTCCTGGCCTTTTGGCAAATACACCATGCTGCCGGCCATTTCGTTCCGCGCCTTCTGGAACACCTTTTCCATATATGGGTTGTTCGCCCGCCTGTAGAACGTCACGATGTTGAACTGCTTGGCCAGCCATGCGGCCATGATTTCCCAGTTGCCCATGTGGGGCACGCAGAAGATGCCGCCTTTGCCCGCGTCTTTCATGGCCTGCAGGTTTTCGGTTCCTATGACCTCGACCACATACTTGTCTATATTCCGGTTGAATTCATATCCCCTTATCATTTCGCCGGCCACGCGGCCGAAGCTTTCGAAGCTGTCCAGCGCGATTTGGCGGTGCTGGCCCTTAAGCTCGGGCAGGGCATGCTCAAGGTTCTTCATGGTCAGCTTATAGACCGGGTGCAGCGGGCCGAACAGCCGCAGCGCCTTGCCCGCCAGCCACGAGTTGAAGTTCATCGGCACAAGCTGCAGCAGTTTCA
Organism: Alphaproteobacteria bacterium; assembly: GCA_009779595.1. Lineage (GTDB taxonomy): Bacteria > Pseudomonadota > Alphaproteobacteria > WRDZ01 > WRDZ01 > WRDZ01. The sequence continues at coordinate 2,230 of WRDZ01000013.1, forward strand.
TCAGAGGTATGGCCAAAGCAGCCTCGATAGGGTATTGCAGATACCATTTCAGCGGATAGCGCTTTTTTATGTCCACATAGTCGTTATGCATTTTCGTCCACCTTCAGAAGTTCAAGAAGATTGTCATGCCGGGGTATTTCCAGCACGGCCGGCACCGCGGTTATATGCTGGGCAAACCCCTTGGGGATTTTCACCGAGTCCTTTTCCGTGGTCGCCAGGACGCAGCCCGTCCGGTTCGCCTTGTCAAGCAGCGCCTGTATATCCTTTTCGCTGTAACAATGATGGTCGGCAAAACCGGTTGCCTGTTTCAGGTCAATCCCCGCCTGCGCCAGCGACCGGAAGAATTTTTCCGGCCTTCCTATGCCTGCGAAAGCTATCGTACCCTTGCCGCGCAGGGACTGCACCGCGCCGTCGTCAAGGACCATGTGCGCCTCCAGCACAGGGATATGCGCGGATATTGCCGGCGCGATGCCGGTCCTGTCCTCGCCCACGATTATCGCGCCCGCGGCGCGCTTCAAGGCCGGGACAAACCGCTCGCGCAAAGGGCCGGCCGGAAACACCATGCCGTTGCCGATGCCCACAAAGCCGTCGAATACCAGCACGGATTTGTCTTTGAAAAGGGTGGGGTTTTGGAAGCCGTCGTCCATGATTATCACGTCGGCGTTTATAGTTTTTGCCAGCTCCGCGCCCTTGCTGCGGTTGCGCGCGACTATGGTCGGGAAGCGGCGGGCCAGCATAATGGCTTCGTCGCCCACGTCGCGGGCAGTGTGCTCGGGCTTCACAATAAGGTTGTCAAGCCGCCCCTTGTACCCGCGGGTCAGTATGGCCGGGTTTTTCCCCTGGTCCCGGAAAAGTTTCGCCAGGGCAAGCACGGCCGGAGTCTTGCCCGCCCCTCCCATCGTGACGTTCCCGACGCATATGACGGTTGCCGCGGCCTTGTGCGGCTTGGCGGCAATGCTGCGCAGGTACGCCAGCGCAAGGTAAACCGCCCCAAGCGGGGCCAGCATGATGCCGGCCGGGCTGCCGCGCTTCTGCCAGAATGAGGGCGCCCGCATCAGGATTTCTTCTTTGGCGGCGTCGGTTGCTGCTGCGGTGGCCGCAGCGCTTGCTGCAACGCTGCTTGTTGCGTTGCCGACAGCACTGTTTTCTGCGGAGTTGGGGGTGTTGCTTTTTGCGGTGCCGGCGGCTCTGGCGGGGTTGGCGCAGGCTGCGGCGCAGGGGTCGCCGGCGGTGCGGCTTTTTGCTGCGCTGGAGCCGTCGGCGTCGGTTCTTGCGGCGCCGTTTGTTTCGGTGCCGGCGGGGTTGCTTTTTGCTGTGCCGGTGGCTCTGGCGTAGCTGGCGGCGCAGGCTGCGCTGTCTTTTGCATCCCTATGTACGGAGCTATCATGTCGAACACCTGCTTTATACCCTCGTTCTGTTTGGTCACGAAAGCTTCGCCGCTGGCCCCAAGCTTTTTGGCGGCCGCCTCGTCGGTCAGCAAAGAGATGACCGCGGGTTTAAGCGCGTCGAATCCGGCCAGCTTCATCACGGCGTTGTCCTTGGTCGCGTTCTCGGCGGTTTCGGCAAAGTCCTGCAGATGCGGGCCGACGATGACCGGGCGGCCGAAACGCATGGGTTCAAGGAAGTTCTGCCCCCCGCGGTTTTCCAGCGAACCGCCGACGAACACCACGCTGGCCACCGAGTACCAAAGCCCAAGCTCGCCCATGGTGTCGGCGATGTAGGCGTCGGTGTCCGGCTGTATCAGTTCGCCCATGCTGCGCACGGAAGTGTTCAGCCCTTTTTCGTCGAATATGAACTTGATGTGGCCGCCGCGCGAGGCGTCGCGCGGAGCGATGATGGCCAGCAGGTTCGGGATTTTTTCCTTGATGGCGGGTAATATCTCCGCTATATGCTTGTCTTCCTGTTCGAATGTCGACGCCGCCACGAAAACCGTGCGCTTGGCCGTCGAATCGGAAATCGTGGACAATATCGTCGTGTCCACCGGCAGCTTCTGCGCCAGGTTCTTCATCTGTATGCCTTCCACGACGTTGTCCGCGCCAAGGCTCTTGAAAACTTGGGCGTACGCCGCGCTTTGGGCGACGACCAGCGAAAACTGGCTTATCATCTCTTTGAAGGCGATTTTGAACACGGGCAGCGCCCACCTTTTCGCCGATTCGTCGGACATCCGCCCGTTCAGAAGCATCAGCGGTATTTTCGCGTCCGCGATGTCGTTTATTATGCACGGCCAGAATTCTGATTCGAAGAATATGGCGGCCTCGGGCTTCCAATAGCTGATGAAGCGCTTGGTGCATATCGGGTGGTCCAGCGGGAGGAACTGGTGCAGCACCCCTTTGGGCAGGCGCGTTTCAAGCAGCCGCGCCGAAGTGACCGTCCCGGTGGTGACCATGATGTTCAGGTCCTTGTCCTGGGCAAGGATATAGTCTATCAGCTCAAGCATGGCGGCTGATTCGCCCACGCTTGCGCCGTGCATCCATATGACCTTGTTTTTCGGGCGGTCTATGCTTGGATAGCCGAACCGCTCGCCGAAGCGGATAAAGTCTTCCTTGCCTTTCTTGCGCCGCTCTTCCATGTATGGCCTAAGAAAGGGATACAGCGGGAACAGGAGCAGCCTGTATATTTTAAGGAAGGGTCTAACCATTGGTTTTTACTCCAAGTTTCAGGTCTATGGACTGTTCAAGGGCGTTCATCCGGTCCGCAAGCTCTTTGCACAGCGCCGCTATTTCTTCTTTGCCGATGTCCGGCGGCACCTCAAGCCTTGGCCCCACGGCGAAAATCCCGCGGTTGAACGGTATTGGGAGCATGAAACGGTCCCAGCTGTTGAAGATTTTCGCGTTTTTGACGGACGTGGCGATGGGGAAAACCGGTATGCCCAGTTTCGAGGCCAGGAAGATTATGCCCGGTCCGCACCGGCGCGCCGGTCCGCGCGGTCCGTCCGAGGTTATGCCCAGGATTTCCCCGTTCGCGAAGTTCTCGCGCATTATGGCCAGGGCCGCTTTTTCGCCCCCCTTGCCGGTCGAGCCGTCGAACACGCCCACGCCGATGCGCCTGGCCACCTCGGCCACAAGGCGTCCGTCGCGGTGCCTGGAGGCAATGCCTTTGGCGCGGTAGGGCTCAAGCTTGTAATGCAGCGGGACAATGGAGGACATCAGGAAGCGGCTGTGCCATACGCTGACAATGAAGGCTTTGCGCTGGCGTAAGAACAGTTCGAATTCGTCCGTGCCTTCGAACTTCCACCTTATGCTGCGCACCATCAGCTTCAGGAACTGCGCGCCTATCCAGCTGACGGCCGCTATGAACAGCTGGCTTTGGCGTATCCTTGTCCACATGCGTTCTTGATTTTTCATTTCTTGGCCTTCCTTAAAGCGACGAATATCTCGCCGTCGCCGAAAGTCTCGCCCTTGCCGTCGTTGGTGGCGAAATTTATCTCGACCGCAAGGATTTGGGACTTGATATAGTCTTCGTATTCGTCCACGCTTAACTTGACCTTGATGTCGCCGGTGTGGTAGTCCACGGCGATGCGGTCGGATATGTCGAATCCGTCGTCCTTGCGCCGCGACTGCACCAGACGCACGAAATCCCGGGCCAGGCCTTCGCGCTCAAGCTCGGGGGATATCTGGGTGTCCAGCAGCACCACCGCGGTGTTGTCGGGCAAGGCCTGTCCGGCCAGCCCCTTGCTGTCGCCGCTTTTGACTTCAAGGCGGTACTCGTATTCGTCGGCCAGCAGGGTTTCCCCGGCAATGGACAGGGTGCCGTCGGGGTTGACCTTCCACCCAGTCCCCTTGGAGGCATCAAGTATGGCCTTCATGGACTTTGGCAGCCGCTTGCCCACCAGCGGAGTCTTTATATAAAGGTACGGGGCTGCCCAGCGTTCGATTTGGCAGGTGGCCACAAGTTCCTTGATGTTGACCTCGTCCTTTATTATATCGACCATCTGCGTGCCAAGCTTTGCCGCGCTGCCGGCTACGATGCCGGTCTTCAGGGGCAGGCGGTTGCGCAAGCGGTGCAGCTCGCGCACGGCCTTCATGGTGGCGCACACCTGGCGCGTGAAGTCCATTTCGTCGGCCATGCCGTCGTCGGACCACTTGCTGACGTCGGGCCAGTCGGCAAGGTGCACGGACTCTTCGCCCGTAAGACCGCGGTACAAATGCTCGGCCGTCATGGGCAGCACCGGAGCCGCGACCTTAAGCAATGTCGCCAGCACGGTGTACAGCGTGTCGAACGCGGCCTTGTCCTTCCCGTCCCAGAACCTTTGGCGCGAACGGCGGATATACCAGTTGTTCAGCACCTCAAGGAAATCTTCCATCTGAGCGCATGCCCCGGGTATGTCGTACGCGTCCATGGCCTTGCGCGCGCCCTGCACAAGCTGCTTGGTCTTGGACAATATGTATTTGTCCAGTATGTCCTTTTTGGCCTTGGGGTTGAACTGGGCCTTTATGCCCTCGGCGTTGGCGTACATGCAGAAGAAATTGTACGCGTTGACCAGCGGGATTTGAGCGCGCCGCATGGCCTTGGATATTTCCTGGCCCTTCATGTCCACCGCGATGTTCTTGCCGCGCACTATGGGGCTGGCCATCAGCCAGAACCTTAAGGCGTCCGAGCCCATGGTGTCAAGCACGGTGTCGTATTCGGGATAGTTCTTCAGGCGCTTGGAAAGCTTGCGCCCGTCCTCGGCCATGATAAGCCCCGTGGAAACGCAGTTCAGGAACGCCGGCTTGTCGTGCAGGGCCACGCCCAGGACGTGCAGGGTATAGAACCACCCGCGGGTCTGGTCCATGCCTTCCACGATGAAGTCCGCGGGGAAATGTTCCTTGAACCATTCCGAGTTCTCGAACGGATAATGCACCTGGCCTTCGGGCATGGAACCGGATTCGAACCAGCAGTCGAACACGTCGGTCACGCGGCGCATCATTGTCTTGCCCGACGGGTCGTCCGGGTTGGGGTAAACAACCTCGTCGATGTGCGGGCGGTGCAGGTCGTCGATATCCTTGCCGGTCTTTTCTTTGATTTCCGCCAGGCTGCCCAGCACGTCCACGCGCGGGAACTTGGGGTTGTCCGACTTCCACACAGGTATCGGTGTCCCCCAGAAACGGTTGCGCGAAATCGACCAGTCGCGCGCCCCTTCCAGCCACTTGCCGAAACGCCCGTCCTTTATATGGTCGGGCACCCAGTTTATCTGCTGGTTAAGCTCGACCAGCCTGTCGCGCAGGCTTTCCACGCGCACGAACCAGCTTGTCATCGCGCGGTAGACCAGCGGGGTGTCCGTGCGGTAGCAGAACGGATAGCTGTGGGTCACCTGTTCTTTCTTGACCAGCTTGCCCTCGGCCTTAAGCCGCGCGGTTATCTGCTCGTTCGTGTCGACCACGCGCTGCCCGGCATAGTCGGGGACGTCCGCGGTCATGCACCCGGCGTCGTCGATGGCGCAGACTATGGGGAAGTCCTTGTCATGGGCGCGGCACAGCTCGAAGTCTTCCTGCCCGGAACCCGGAGCGATATGCACCACCCCCGTCCCGTCCTGGGTGGACACGAAGTCCGCGGCCAGGATTTTGAACGCGCCCTTGGCTTTAAGGTCCTTGAAGTACGGGAACATCGGCTCGTACGGCAGACCCACAAGTTCGGCCCCCTTTATCACCGCGACTTCCTCGGCCTTTTCCAGCTGCTGCTTGTATTTGCCTTTCAGTGCCGAGGCCAGTATGTACTGCTTGCCGTCGCCTTCCTGCATCACGCTGTAATCTATGTCCGCGCCCACGGCTATCATCTGGTTGGTCGGCAGCGTCCACGGAGTGGTCGTCCACGCCATGATATGGCGCCCGTCGTCCAGCTTGAAAAGCACGGTCACCGCGGTGTCGGTGGTGTCCTTGTATCCCTGGTTGACCTCGAAATTCGACAGCGGGACCTGCGCTCCCCACGAATACGGCAGCACGCGGAAATCCTCGTACACCAGGCCTTTGTCGTACAGCTGCTTGAAGTTGTTGATGACCGATTCCATGAACGACAGGTCCATGGTGTGGTAGTCGTTGTTGAAATCGACCCAGCGGCCCATGCGGTGGAAAAGGTCGCGGAACACGCCCGAATATTTCAGCACGTCCTGGCGGCAGGCTTCGTTGAACTTGGCCACGCCGAACTCTTCGATGGCCTTGCGCCCGAACACGCCAAGCTTCTGCTCGGCCGCCATTTCCGCGGGCAGCCCGTGGCAGTCCCAGCCAAGGCGGCACTCGACCCTTTTGCCGGCCATGGTCTGGTACCGGAACACCACGTCCTTGACGTACGAGGCCATGATGTGCCCATAGTGGGGCAGGCCGTTGGCGAACGGGGGCCCGTCATAGAACACGAACTCGTTGTGGGCGGGGCGCATGTCCACGGATTTTTCGAATATCTTGTTCTTGTCCCAGTATTCCAGGACGCGCATTTCCATGGTCGGGAAAGACAGGGTTGAATCAAATTGCGGATAGTTTTTCATTTTTCTTGTTCCCTACAGACTGTTACACAGCGTCGCCTTTGACCAGCTCGGTCAGCTTGACGCCGATCCGGTCGCCTTCGGTGACCACGACTTCGCCATAGCCGATAAGTATGTTGTTCGCGTAAATCTCGACCGGGTCGTCGATTTTCTGGTTGAACTCGACAACGGCGCCGCGGCCAAGCCTCAGCATGCGGTGCACCCTGAAAGTGGTGTGCCCAAGCTTGACGCTGACGCCGACCTTCACGTTGTAGACGGCGGGGTTGATGAACGCTTTTTGTATGGCCGGGTTGTCGCCGACGGTTTCCTGCGCGCTGGAAGTTTCCATCTTGAATCCTCGTTCTATAGTTATGCTATTATACTATAAATCCTTTTGCGGGTATTTGCAACGGGGTATTTTTAAAGGATTTAGGGGACGGGTTTATCTCCAAAACCCGGTGACAGAGTTGTCAAGACCAGGTTGTGAGCATGCGTCGTTTGCCTGCATGATCCACCACTCCACCGCTACGGCCGGGTCCATGAAATCCTGCGGGACCCATTCTTGGTCGCCGTCAACATTGACCGTCCAGCCTAAAAATCCGGTGTTCGGCCTTATCTGCTGGGTGACCAGGCTTACGCACTGTCTTCTGGATAAGCCGAAAAAGGTTATGGAAAAAGAATTGTTATGCTGTTCCCATGCGCTTGTCGGAATAAATGTGCTTGCCGGAGCAAAAGCCATCCGAATGTTCCTGTACCGTGCCATGTTATTGGCATCTGTGCAAAAGTCGCCGGTACAAAACCTGGCATCCAGCGCGCCGATGCTGAAAGCATGGGCTACGCCGCCAGGGCCGTCGGGGCCGGGGCCTAAAGCCGCAAAATTTCCATCGTTTGCATAGCCCGTCCGTATCCTTGCCGCGATGTCCTGTGCATTCGATATGAACATGGCTGTCCGCATCATGTCCCAGGCGGCCGCGATGCCGGCAAGCGCGGCGACAAGGATAATCATGATGATGCCAAGCACCGCAATCATTTCAACCATGGTTGTGCCTGCCTGCGCAGACTTGGTCGCTGCTTGCCCTTTCAGTATTTTCCTGTTCCATATTTCTTCAAGGCTGTACGTGTCGCGCGTTTCCTTGGTCATTATGTGCACGATGACGTCGCCGAAATCCAATGCCTCCCATGCGGACACAGCGTCGCTTGGGCTTTGCATGCCGGTTATCTTGTGGGCTTTCTTGACCTGCTCAAGCAGCTTTTCCGCCATGGACCGGGCGTGCCTTCCCGACAGGGCCGTGGCTATGACCATATAATCGGCCATTGCCGACTTGCCTTTCAGGTCAATGGCCAGGATATCCTGCGCCTTGTCCTTGTCCAGTTCGTCCTTTACGGTCTTAATCAGAGTCGTCCTGGCCATGATAACCGTCCTTTTCCTTGACATATGTTAAAAGTTCGAACAGAAGCGGCTTTACGTTCTGCCCGGACACAGCGGATATCGCGAATATCTTGGCTTTCTTGGCCGCCTTTTTCATGTCCGCCACAGCAGCATCGGCCTGCTCTTGGGCCAAGGCGTCGCACTTGTTCAGGGCGATGACCTGCGGCTTTTTGGCAAGGCCGGCGCCGTAAAGCTTCAGCTCCTTGCACACCTGCTTATAGTTCTTCACAAGATTGTCGTCCGTCGCGTCCAAAAGGTGCAGCAGCACGGGGCAGCGCTCGACATGCTTCAGGAATTTCGTGCCCAGCCCCACGCCTTGGCTTGCGCCCTCTATCAGCCCGGGGATGTCTGCCAGTACCAAGCGCCTGTCGCCGGCGTCGGCCACCCCAAGGTTGGGATAAAGCGTGGTGAACGGATAATCCGCTATTTTCGGCTTTGCCGCCGTGACCGCCGCCAAGAACGTGGACTTGCCCGCGTTGGGCATGCCGACAATCCCCACGTCGGCTATGATTTTCATCCTCAGCCAGACCCAGCGTTCTTCCCCCGGCTTGCCCGGAGTGGCCTTTTTCGGCGCCTGGTTTGTCGAGCTTTTGAACCTTAAGTTGCCCAGCCCGCCTTCCCCGCCCTTGGCCAAAGTGACGGTCTTGCCGTCCGCGTCAAGGTCGGCCAGCATGTGCTCGGGGTCGTCGCCGTCGAAAATCTGCGTGCCCACGGGCACCTTTATCACAAGGTCCTTCCCGCCTTTGCCGAAGCGGTCGCTGCCCTTGCCGTTTTCCCCGCGCGGAGCCTTGAAGTGCTGCTGGTAACGGAAATCTATCAAGGTGTTGAGGTTGCGCACGGCCGTGAAGGCTATGTCCCCGCCGCGCCCGCCGTCCCCGCCGCTTGGCCCGCCGAACTCGATGAACTTCTCGCGGCGGAACGCGACG
>WRDZ01000014.1 GCA_009779595.1 Alphaproteobacteria bacterium
GCTTTGCCGGGTATATCGATACAATCAAGACACAAGGGTTCATACTAACATAAAAAGACTGATGGAACAATTCTAGCACGGCGGGAATATTCTCGCGCAAGAAAAATCGCAAAAAACGCATACCTTAGGGGAAGGAGGCAGGGCGTTTTGTTTGCCGGCATCCGGTTTCCTTGCAAGCGTCAGATGCTTTGACGCAGCGCGGGCAAGAAACCTTTTTTCGCGCGCAGGGACTACCTCCTGTTGCGGCTGCGCCAAATCTGGACGCTGCGGTTGTGTTCGGCCAAGGTCCTGGAAAAGCTATGCCCGCCGTCCGGGTGGGCAACAAAAAAATAATACTCGGTTTCCACTGGATTAAGCACCGCGTCTATCGACGAACGGCTGGGATTGGCTATATGCACGGGCGGCAGGCCGTGGCGCGTGTACGTGTTCATAGGATGGTCGCGCCGCAAATCCCTGGTCGTCAACAGCCGCTCCATGCGCGAACGCCCGTCTGTCACAGCGAAAATGACGGTCGGGTCGGACTGCAGCCTCATGCCTTTCCTAAGGCGGTTGATGAACACCGAGGCGACCTTCGGACGCTCGGCCGGGATGTGGGTTTCGCGCTCGACAATCGAGGCCAGTATCAGGGCTTCCCGCTTGTTCCTCAGCGGCAGGCCGGGCGTACGGTTTTCCCACGCGGAAGCCAGATAGCTGTCCATTTCATTGCGCATGCGGTTGACAATGCTTTCCCGCGTTGCCCCATAGCTGTAAAAATACGTTTCGGGCATCAGGCCCGCATAGTCGGGCAGATACGGCACATCGCCGGTCAGGCCCTCGGCCTGCGTGATGATTTCCAGTATCTCGATGTTGCTAAGCCCTTCTATGGCCTGGATTCTATGCAGCACGGTCCGGCCCTCGGCCAGGATTTTCACAATGCCGCTTACAGACGACCGCGCTGGAATCAGATATTCGCCCGCCTTAAGGTTGCGCGTATTGCCGGTAAGCCGCGCCCTGATTTTGAAGGCTGCCGGCGAACGGATAAGGTCCTGTTCGTGCAGCTGCCGCGCTATTGCCGCAACGCTTGAGCCCCTTCTTATGAACACGGTCTTGTCCGCCGGCTGCTGCCAGTCCAGGAAAATCTGATGGTAGAAAAACGCGCCCGCGCCCAGGATAACCAAGATGAAAGCGGTTATGACAACCAACACCGGCCTGCGCATGGGGAAAGCTCCTTTAAACCGCGGTGAACACCAGCGTGGCGTTCGTGCCGCCGAATCCGAACGAGTTGGACATAACCGCCTTCAGCTTCCTTTCCTTGGCGGTTTTGGCGACCAAGTCCAGCACGGTTTCTTCCGGGTCGTCCAGGTTAAGCGTGGGCGGCATGATTCCGTCCTTCAGCGCCATGATGCTGTAAATGGCTTCGACCGCGCCGGCAGCGCCCAAAAGGTGGCCGACGGCCGATTTGGTCGACGACATGGACAGGTGCGACGGGTTTTCCCCGAACAGACGCTTGACAGCCTTGACCTCTATCATGTCCCCGACCGGAGTGGACGTTCCGTGCGCGTTTATATAACCGATGTCCCCGGGATTCAGCCCCGCGCGGTTCATTGCGTTTTTCATGGACTGGTACGCGCCCGAGCCGTCTTCGGAAGGGGCGGTGATATGGCTTGCGTCGCCTGACATGCCGTAGCCTTTTACTTCGGCATAGATTTTCGCGCCGCGGGCCTTGGCGTGCTCGTACTCTTCCAGCATAAGGGCGCCGGCGCCTTCGCTCATCACGAAGCCGTCGCGGGCCTTGTCCCATGGCCGCGAAGCCTTTTCGGGCTCATCGTTGAACGCCGTGGCCAGCGCGCGCAGCTGGCAGAAGCCCGCCAGCGGCACCGGGTTAATCGGGCTTTCCGAACCGCCGGCAACCATCACGTCCGCGTCGCCGCGCGCGATGATGTGCGCTGCCTCGCCGATAGCGTGGTTGCCCGTGGCGCAGGCCGTCACAACGGCGATGTTCGGCCCTTTATACCCGTATTTTATCGACACATGCCCGGGCAGTATATTGGTTATCGCCGACGGAATCACAAACGGGCTTACACGGCGGGGGCCCTGCTCTTTAATCAGAAGGGCGCAGTCGCTGATAGCCAGTATCCCCCCGATACCCGAGCCCAGCAGCACGCCCGTGCGCTGGAAATCTTCCTCGGTCTGGGGCTGCCATCCGCTGTCGCTTATCGCGTCGACTGATGCCATCATGCCGTAGGTAACGAAGTTATCCACGCGCTTCTGTTCGCGCGGTGGCATGATATCGTCCGGATTGTACTGCCAGCTTTCGGTGCCGTGCGGCAGTTCTCCGCCGATTTTGCAAGCATAGTCCGTCACGTCGAACGTTTTTATCTGGCCTATGGCGGATTTGCCGTCGACAATGCTTTTCCAGTTGTGAGCCACCCCGCGTCCGAATGGGGAGATTATCCCCATTCCCGTTACTACTACCCGTCGCATAGTGTCATGTTTCCCCTTTACTTTTTCGCGTTTTCGGATTGTTCGATAAAGGTTATAGCATCCTTCACCGTCTTAATCTTTTCGGCCGCGTCATCCGGGATGACCACGCCGAATTCTTCTTCAAACGCCATAACCAACTCGACAGTGTCAAGGCTGTCGGCGCCCAAATCATCGATAAAGGCTGCGTTTTCGTTTACCTTATCGGCATCAACGCCCAAGTGATCGACAACAATCTTCTTGACGCGTTCGGTTACAGTTTTGGTTTCAGTCATTTTCTTTCCTTCTTCCTACTAAAGTTTATTGAACAAAACACTTAATCTTGCGGGATTTTGCACCGGCTTCTTGCGGCCGGCTAATCCGTCCAAGACTATCTTAGTATTCACATAGCATATAATATAGCATAAATCGTCCATGTACAAATACTAAAATCCTTTATAATTCATGCGGTTGCTAAACCATCAGCATACCGCCGTTCACGTTCACGGTCTCTCCGGTTATATAGCCGGCCTCGTCGCTGGCCAGGAAAGCCGCGGCTGCGGCCACGTCCGCGGGGACGCCAAGCCGGCCCGCCGGAATGTGGGAAGCCAGATTCTCGCGCTCTTTTTCCGGAATCGCGTCGGTCATGGCGGTCTTTATGAACCCCGGAGCAATGCAGTTGACCGTAACCCCGCGGCTTGCGGTTTCGCGCGCCAGCGATTTGGAGAACGCCGTCAGCCCGCCCTTTGAGGCGGCATAGTTGACCTGCCCGGCGTTGCCCATGATTCCCACCACCGAGGTAATGTTGATTATACGGCCCTGGCGGCGCTTGAGCATGCCGCGGACAGCGGCGCGGGCCAGCCTGAAGCACGCGGTAAGGTTCACGTCTATGACGGCCTGCCAGTCCTCGTCCTTCATGCGCATGGCCAGCCCGTCGCGCGTAAGCCCGGCGTTGTTGACCAGTATGTCGACCTGGCCGCACAGCTTTTCCGCCTGCTCGACAAGCGCGTCGGCAGCATCGGGCTTGGACAGGTCGGCGGTTATGACAAAAGCGTTGTCGCCAAGCGAATCCTTAAGGGCTGCAAGCTCGGCCTCCTTGCGGCCCGACAGCACGACTTTCGCGCCCATGGCGTGCAGGGCCCTGGCGATTTCACCGCCTATGCCGCCGCTTGCGCCGGTGACCAGCGCGACTTTATTGTCCAGCCTGAACATTCTTCGCGAACTCCTCTATTTCAGCAACCGTGTTTATGGCGTGCGCTTTCGCGTCCGGGGCTGTGCGCTTGACCAGGCCGGTCAGCACCTTGCCCGCGCCGATTTCCACGAACTCGGTAACGCCGGAATTTTCCATGAACTGCACGCTTTCCCTCCAGCGGACAGTGCCCGTCACCTGCTGGATAAGCCTTTCGCGCACAATCCCTACGTTGTCCGTAGCCGTGGCCGTCACGTTGCTGACCACCGGCACGACCAGGGCGCGCATTTCCACCGAGTTCAGCGCCTCGCGCATTATATCCTCGGCCGGCTGCAGCAGCGGGCTGTGGAACGGAGCGCTTACCGGCAGCTTCATGGCGCGCTTGGCGCCTTTGTCCGTGGCGATTTTTATAGCGCGTTCGATAGCGCTTAGGTCGCCGCTGATGACCACCTGGCCCTCCGCGTTGTCGTTGGCGCATACGCACACGTCGCCGGCCGCGGCCTCTTTGGTTACGGTTATGGCCTCATCCCACGACAGGCCCATCAGCACGGCCATGCCGCCTTTGCCGACCGGGACCGCCTGCTGCATTGCGTTGCCGCGGGTGCGCAGAAGCACGGACGCGTCATGAATAGAAAAAACCTTGTCCGCTGCCAGGGCCGAGTATTCGCCCAGCGAGTGGCCAGCCACGAAAGCCGCCGCTTCGCCGACCTTGAAGCCGAAGTCCTTTTCCAGCACTTCCATAATCGCCAGCGAAACAGCCATCAGCGCGGGCTGCGCGTTCGCGGTAAGCGTAAGCTCGTCCGCCGAGCCCTCGAACATGATATGCGACAGCTTCTGGTTCAGCGCGTCGTCGACCTGGTCGAAAACGTGGCGCGCGGCCTTGAACGCGTCCGCCAGCTCTTTGCCCATCCCGACGTTCTGCGACCCCTGACCGGGGAATATCAAAGCCCTTTTCATCAGTCCACCTCTACAATGTTAAGCATGTTCGTGCGGCCTTTCACGCCCAGCGGCACGCCGCCGGTTATTATAAGCTCGTCCCCGGCAACAGCCATCTTGTTCTGCTTGGCATAGGCGATGGCCAGTTTCTTGAATTCGTCGTACCGCTCCATCTGGTGGACGACCATGGACCTTACGCCCCAGCACAGAGCAAGCTGCCGGGCGATGTTTATGCTTGGGGTCATGGCTATCAGCGGCAGGAACGGCCTTTCCTTGGCCATGCGGAAAGCGGTGTTCCCGGACGCCGTGTAATTGACAATGGCCCGCGCCTTTTTCAGCATGGTCGACGCCTGCCTTGCCGCGGAAGTTATCGCGTTCTGGTACGTGGGCTTGGTTTCGGGCCGGCTGGCCGCGATTATGTCCTCGTACCGCGGGTCGGTTTCGACTTCGGTTATGATGTTGGTCATCATCGTGACCGCCAGTTCGGGGTATTGGCCGACCGCTGTTTCGCCCGAAAGCATGACCGCGTCCGCCCCCTCGTAAACCGCGTTGGCAACGTCGGAAACCTCGGCACGGGTGGGCAGCGGAGCCTGTATCATGGATTCAAGCATCTGCGTGGCGACTATCACCGGCTTGCCGGCCTTGCGGCATGAGCTTATGATGTTCTTCTGGAAAACCGGCACTTTTTGAATCGGGCATTCCACGCCCAAATCGCCGCGCGCAACCATGACCGCGTCGGTCAGGGCGATGATTTCCTCAAGATGCTCAAGCGCGGTGGGCTTTTCAATCTTGCAAACCAGCATGGCTTTGCCGCCGATAAGGTCCTTGGTCATTTTCACGTCTTCGGGACGCTGCACGAACGACAGGCCTATCAAGTCCGCCCCCAGCTCCAAAGCGCTTTTCAAATCGTTTTTGTCCTTGTCGGTCAGCGCGCTTATCGGCAGCGTTACGTCGGGGACGTTTATCCCCTTGTTGTTCGATATGACCCCGCCGGTGACAACCTCGGTGTCGGCCCAGTCCTTGCCGAACTCTTTGACGCGCAGCTTTATCTTCCCGTCGTTGACCAGCAGCACCATGTCCTTGCCCATGACCGCGAAAATCTCGGGGTGCGGCAAAGTCACGCGCTTGTCGTCGCCCAAGGCAGGGTCCAGGTCCACCCGGAAGCTTTGCCCGGACTGCAGTATGAAATCCTTGTCGTCCACGAACCTTCCTATGCGCAGCTTGGGCCCCTGAAGGTCGAACAGCGCGCCCAGATGGCGGCCGACCTTTTCTTCGGCCTGGCGTATATAGCCCAGGTTCCGGGCGTGTTCTTCCATCTTCCCGTGGCTGCAGTTAAGGCGGAATACCGATACTCCGGCCTTGGCAAGGGTCAGAATCATGTCGGCATCGGCGCTTGCCGGGCCGATGGTAGCGACAATCTTAGCAAAATTTATATGTCCGTGTGCAGGTCCCAATTTTCCATTCTCCGTTAAAATTTCCGTAGCAACGCGTCTTCGCCCGAGCCCGCCTTGGGCTTGCTTTGCGTTTGTGATTCAGTTTTTCCGCCCGTCAGCAAATCTTCCACCTCATTGGTTTTTTGCCTGCTGGCCGGCGCCGCCTTCCTTAGGGGCGGAAGTTCGGTATATGTAGCCGGGAAAATCAGCGGCGGGTGCTGCGTCCTACCCTCGGCGCTGGGCCCCCTTGCCCTGTTGCCCGAACACGCCGACAAAGCCGCCAAGGCAATCAAACCGAGAATCAGACTATTTCTTGCGTGCATGTTCTTTCATACTCCAATACACAATTATGGCCGCGCCTATGAATATGGCCGAATCCGCCACGTTAAACGTAGGCCAATGCCTATCGTACAGGTGAAAATCCAGAAAGTCAATAACCGCTCCGATTCTTACGCGGTCTATTACGTTGCCTATCGCCCCGCCGATAATCATCCACAAGGCGACCCTTGTATGCGGGTTGCTTTCACGGCGCAGCCAGTACACCAGCCCGCCGACTATCACGGCCACCATCACCAGTATCAGCACCTGGGCCAGATGATGGTCGCTGGTCATCATGGAAAAGCTTATCCCGCGGTTGTAAGCAAGGCGCAGGTTGAAGAATCCCGTAACCCGGACAATGTTGCCGGGGGCCGACCCCAGCCACCACACAATAAACACCTTGGATATCTGGTCAAGCAGCAGCACCCCTAAAGCGACAAGCAGGCCGCCGCTGATTTTAACCTTTTCCATTTTCTTCGATTTTTTAGTCTTGCTCATTTCCCGACCTTTTCAACAATTTCCCGTATGGACAGCGCCTGCTGCACGCCGCTTCCCATATCCTTAAGCACCACCGTCCCCTTCGCAGCCTCGTCGCCGCCGATAATCGCCGCGTACTTTGCGCCAAGCTTGGACATGAACGCCATCTTGGTCTTGAAATTCTTGTACGTTTCCCACACTATCAAAGCCGGTATGCCGGCGGCGGCCAGAGCACACTGCAAGTCGCACGCCATGCCGACCTGCGCGTCGTCGGCTCCGTCCATCGGAGCTATCATGACTTTGGCCGAAGTGTTGGCATGCGCTTTTATAAGCCCCGATTCCTTCATGACGGCGAACAGGCGGCTTAGCCCCATGGACACGCCCACGCCCGGAAGCTTATGGCTTGTGTAATGCCCGGCCAGGTCGTCATACCGGCCGCCGCCGTAAATGCTGCCGAACTCGGGGTGTTTGACCGAGAACGTTTCATATACCGTGCCCGTGTAATAGTCCAGGCCGCGGACAATGGACAGGTCCACAGCCTTGTGCTTGTCCGGCACGCCCAGCATGTCGGCCGTTTTGGCAACCTGGGCAAGCTCGTCCAGCCCGGTCTTGAACAGGGGCTGCTGGATATCCAGTTTTTCAAGTTCTGCCAGCACTTGGCTTGGGGTCCCTTTCAAAGTTATTATTTCAAGCAATTTATCTATTCTATCACTGCTTACGCCCGTTTCTTGTAACATTTCTGTGACAATTTCAGGGCCGGCCTTGGGCAGCCTGTCAATCGCCTGGAAAACCTGTGTTTTGAGGTCGTATATGCCAAGGTGTTGGAACAGCCCGCTCATCATGCGGCGGTTGTTGAAGCGCACGACGAAATCATCGAATCCGATACCGGCCAGCGCGCGCGAAACGACCCATATCAGCTCGGCGTCGTAATTGACCGACAGGCTGCCGCTGCCGATGATGTCGATGTCGCATTGGTAAAATTCCCTGAGCCGGCCTTTTTGCGCCCTTTCCCCGCGGTACACCTTGCCGATGTTATACACCTTCAGCGGGAAGTTAAGGTCCGCTAAATTCTGCGCCACGAATTTGGCCAGCGGGACCGTGTGGTCGAAACGCAGGACCAGGTCGGTGTCGCCCTTGGTAAGGCGGTACACCTGCTGTTCGGTTTCGCCGCCGGCCTTGGCCAGCAGCACTTCTGCGCGGTCCATCACCGGAGCGTCCACCGGAACCGCACCCACGCTTTCATACACCTTGCGCACCGTTTCAAGCATATGGTTGAAGACCAGCTGCTCGGCTGGCAGAAGATGCAAAAATCCGGACATGGTGGTAAGTTTCATGGGTTCGCTCCTATTGGTTCTGGTCTTCTTTGGGCCTTGCCGCGACAACGTCCGCCGACACCTTGTTGACCGGCATATACCTGCCGGCGTTCGGGAAAAACCGGCGGTAGTCCGGGTCGGCCGCAATGGGCACGCTCATCCTGGCGCTGTTGAAAATCAGCTGCACGTTCTTGTCCATGGCAAGCAGGTCTTCCTGGCTTATCAGCTCGGCCTTGCACTTGCATTTGATTTTCCTGTAAATGTAAAGCGGCAGAAGCAGCGTAGCCGTGAAAATGTTAAACCTTAGCGCCCGCGGCACTTTTTTCAAGGGGATTTTTTCCGCGATGGCCTGGGCCCCTTCCTGGTCGTCAAGGCGGTTGACCACCATGTACGAGGCCTTCTGCAACAGCTCTTCAGGCAGCGAGGACAGTTTCTTGGCCCCCACAACCGCGCATGAGGCGATGTCCGCCAGCGGCATAAGGTCCTTGCCCATGCGCGCGTCCTCTATGACAAGCATTATGTTTTTCGAGGCCGCGCAGTTATGGGCCAGAAGCTTGGCCATGAACCCGGCCATCTTGAAATTGTCGGGCTGTATGTACAGCGTCACCGGGCGCGTCCCGTCGACAAGCATGCCGTATTTCAGGTCGTTGCCGCTGAACGCCCTGGCCACCGAATCGCTTTTGAACGCCTGCAGGGCCTCGAAAAGCATGGCCATCACAAAGCTGCGCTTTCGGGCGGTGATTTCGGTCAGCGGGGACAAAAGCTGCCATATGCGCGGGTTGTAAGCGAACAGCCATGTTTCTGCCTGCAGGTATTCAAGCACAAGGCCGAATATGTCGTCCTGCTTGCCCGATACCTTGGAATCGTTGATGGCCTTCAGCTGCAGCTCGGTCATGGATACAAGCGCCATTGGCAGGCCCGCGACTTTGGGGCGCAGGAAATACGGCACGCTTGCCCATGTGCCTATTGGCATATAGTGCTTCAAATCCATGGTCTTCAGGAACATGTGCTGTTTCGCGCGCAGCTTTTGCGGAGAGTCGGGCATGCACGCATAGTATGTCTGCAGCACCCTATAGTCCTCTTCGTCCATGGCGTCGCGCGTGACCCTCATCAGGAAATAGTCGTTGGCCCGGGCCTGGCTGCATTTGTCGAAGAACAGCCACAAGATGCCGACAAGAGCGTCGCGCACCAAATCGTTTTCCGGGCTTTCGGGCTTCAAAAGGCAGTCCGCGATGAACGACAGATAGCGATGTTTGCCGTCGTCGCTTTGTGGCATGTTTTCCGGGCTTATCGGGTTGAACGAGGGGTTGACGTTGCCAACCAGCATGTCGTCGAACCGCATGACCGGCCCGGACAAAGCGCGCGTCCCGCTTGTAGCCTCTTCTATGTATTTGCTTGCGGCCACAACGGCATGGCGCCTTTTTTCACAAAGCAGGGTCGGTATTATAAGGTTTTCCATGCGCCCAAGCCCGATGACGAACATGTTCTTGGGCAGCGAAAGCACCGTGTGGAACGCGCTGCCCAGCCATCCCCAGCGGGCCTTGTCGCGCTCGCCCGAAAGGCCCATGTACTTTATGTCGCCCATGCGCGCCCAATGGCTGTAAACCTTCGGGCCGGACGGCTGCTGCGGCTGCTGTTCGTCCGCCGCATCTGTCATATCCGGCACGGCTTTTTCCGCGAACGGGCCGGTAGTGAACACATACATGCGGCCTATAAAGAATATCAGCACATGGAAGAGCGGTATCCACATGTGAAATTGCGAAGTGTTGTTGAAAAACAGCTTGGTCCACGCCAAGTACTGCCTTGCCAGGAATGCGGGGTCCCTGACAAGCATGAACGACAGCTCTTTGGCTTGCGAAAAAGAGTTGCCGCGGAACATGCTGGTAAGCGGCAGCAGTATGTAAAGGCTTGCTATGGAAACAAGGGTCACCAGCAGATAGCCGCCTACGCGCCATGCTTCCTGCTGAGATGTAAGCCCTGGTTTCTTGCCCGTCATTACATTCCCTTTTCCCTGGTGTTTAAGGTAGCCCGCGGGCCGGCCTGGTTGCCGCCCTGCCCGTTGAAAGGCTTTTCAGGCGGGCGCGGCAGGCTGAAAATTTCCGCCAGCAGGACCGTCCCCTGTTTCACCCCTGACTGCTTGGCCTGGCTTTTGTCTATGGCGGCGGCCGGAACCATATCCACGCGGCCCATGCCCGATTGGAAGTTCTGCGGCAGAGTCACGCCCGACGTGTCGACCCTGCTTAAATCCATGCGGTAGAAGCGCAGCTGTTTCAGCTTGTAACGCGGCAGGTCGCGCAGAAGGACCCTGCCCCGCATGACGTCGTTCTCAAGGGCTTCAAGCTCGGCCTCGGAAAGCTGTTCGCCTTCGATTTCGGCCACGACCGAACCCGATTCGAACTGACGGAAGTTCTGCGGCGTTTCGTCGTCGTCGGTTATTTTCTTGATAATCCTGGCCAGTTCTTCGTCCGTAATCATTTCTTTGCAACCGCCTGTATGACTTCCTGGTTGTTCATGTACGGGCGCAGGGCCTGGGGTATGGTGATGGACCCGTCGGCGTTCTGGCAGTTCTCCATTATAGCGACCAGCGTGCGGCCGGCCGCCACCCCGGACCCGTTCAGGGTGTGCACGAACTTGGTGCCCATTTGACCCTTGGCCTTATAGCGCGCGTTCATGCGCCGCGCCTGGAAATCCGTGCAGTTGCTGCAGCTGGATATTTCGCGGTAGCAGTCTTGCGAGGGCATCCAGACTTCGATGTCATAGGTCTTGGCCGAGGCGAACCCCATGTCGCCGGTGCAAA
>WRDZ01000015.1 GCA_009779595.1 Alphaproteobacteria bacterium
AAGAGGCATCTTCCATGATTTGCCAGAACTCTTTGGTGTCTATGCCCTTCCCGGGAATGGCTGCCTCTGGCCAGTCATGCACGGGCTGCTGCTGCGACAAGGCCGATTGGCCCGTCAGCAGCAGGCTAACTGCCAAGCCAGCCGCAAACCGCCGCATAATCGGGCTCTTTCATTTCAGGGCCGATGATGGAATAGGTAAGTTTGGAACCCAGCATCTTTCGGAACGCCGCGTCGACCTGTTCGGCGGTTATAGCCTGGTATTGCAGGTACTTTTCCTGCGGAGTTATGATTTTGCCGTAACGCACGACCTGGTCGTGGTACCACCAGCACACGCTGGAGATGCTTTCCAGGGTTTCGAAAGTCCGGCGTTTGAACTTCAGCTTGACGTTGTCGATTTCTTCTTTTGTAAGGCTGCCGGGCAAATCCCTTGCAAGCTGGCACGACAGCTTCAGCACCTTTTCCAGGTTTTCCAGCGACGTGGTGAAGTCTATTTCGAACATCCCGGTGTCCGAAAAGTTGCTGGTGCCGCTTCCTATATAGTAAACAAGGCGGTTGTCTTCGCGTATGATTTTGTTCAGCCGGCTGTTGCCCCCGCCACCTAGTACGGAGGAGCCAAGCGCCAGCGGCAGGTAATCCGGGTCAATATAAGGCACCCCCTGCATCGAAAGTATGACCTCGGCCTGCGTAAGCTGGTCGCGTTTCTCTTTCCAGACGCCTCCTTTGTAAACGGCGGGCACCGGAATCTCCGGAGTGTTGGGGTTGCTCCACCCGCCGAAAAGCCGCTGCGCCAAATCCACTGCCTTGTCGCGGTCGAACTTGCCCGCGATTGAAATCAGGGTGTTTTCGGGGTGATAGTTCTTCTGCCAGAAGCCGCTCATGTCCTGCGCGGTGATGGCCGTCACGGTTTCCTTCGTGCCCAGGGCCTGCCTGCCGAACGGCTGGTCCGGATACGATGTCTGGAACGAGTTCCTGCCCAGCCAGCGGCTGTTGTCGTCATGGCAAAGGCCGATTTCCTCGAATATCACTTTCCGCTCTTTCTCGACTTCTTCGTCGGGGAACCAGCCGCCCAGGAACTGATGGGCGATTACTTCGAACGCCTTGGCAAACCCGTCGGCCAGGCCCTTGCCGTAATAGGCAGTCTGGTGCTTCCAGGTGGCGGCGTTGCTCCACCAGCCGATGTCGTCCATGATTTTGCTAAGCAGGACCCCGTCGCGGGTCTTGCCGGCCATTATATGCTCCATGAAATGGGCTATGCCCTGGTTGCTTTCGTTTTCATGTCGGCTTCCGGTTTGCGTGGATATGGCGAACGCCGTGGTTTCGACCGTGTCCACGTGACAAGTTATCACCCTTACGCCGTTAGGCAATTTTATCAATTCCGCCATGTCCTAAAAACCCCTAAAACCTGAATTTAAGTCTTGCGCGCTGGTCTTCCAGCTGCCCGGCCCGGGCTATGGCCCTGGTTTCGGCCATCTCCTGCAGATGATAGTTGCTTATTATAATCACCGCGTCAAGGTCATAGTTTGCGAAAAATGCCTGCAGGCTGGCATTTTGGCTGTTTTCATCGCCCCAAACCCAGCGGTAGCCATAGTCATAGTCCGGCAGCCCGAAGCGGCTCTCAAGCCGCGCGTAAAACGCGTTGCGCCAGCCGTTGCGCATGCGGTCGGCTTCCCTTGTGGAACCCAGCGACGCGTCGCCGCGCACGCGGTAGGTTATCTTGTACGACACGTTCCCGCCGTAAGAGCCGGTGAAATCAACGGCCATGATTTCATTTGCGTTAAGGGAGGTCACGGGGTTGCGCAGCGGCCTGTCGCTGCGTCCGAACTCCATCCGGGTGGTGGCCAGCTGTCCGTCCACGCATGCCCTCACCTGGCCGACTTCGCGCAGGCCGCTGTTCCTGCAGGCAACGCGCAGCTCGAAATCCAGGTCGGGTTGGGCGGACCTGCTGCTGTCAAGCAGTGAAAAACCCTCTTCTTCCATAATCCGGGCCACTTGCTGCGGGGTCAGCCTAAGGCGCACGCCCGCAATCCGCGCGGTGTTCAGGTTGCTGGCGGCAACGCGCCGGGCGGCTATATTCGACGGGGTTTCCCTTGCCGCTTGTGGCGACGCAACCGAGTCGACGATGGCGGTGCTTTCCCTTGGGACAACCGGAGTCCTGCCCGCGGCGCGCCTGTTTTCTATCCTTGCCCCGTCCGAATCCGGCTCTTCCGGCGTTGTGGCGGTATCCTTGCTTCCGACAATGTCCTTCAGGCCGCTTAAGAATCCGCCGCGGTCGTCGTCCTGGTTAGGCCCATGGGCCACATTCCCGAAGAAATCGTCGTCCGAAACCGGGCGCGGCGGCCTTGCGGGCGCGTTCTGCCCCAGCAGCGGCGAACTTGGAGTCTCTTCCCTGATGCCCGTAATCGACGGAGGCAGCACGTCGGTGGCCAGCTCTCCCAAATCGAACGCGCGGGCATTGCTGGGGGCAAGAACAACCATCAAAAAAGCGAAAAACAGCGATTTCATCAAGCATAATCCTTCATATGCCTATGATAAACGCCAAAAGTTAAGATTCTGTTACGCCGCCTATACGACGATTTCGCGGATTTCCCGCGATACAAGGCAGGCCGCGCTGTCCGACAGTTTCCAGAACGACGGCTTGGCCGAATAGTCGCGGGTGAATGTCCACACGTCGACGATGTTGTGTTCCTTGTCCGGGTCCCCGCAAATCAAGCCCCCGCCGCCGTCGTATGTAGCGGTTATCTGGCGGGTCGCGAACTCGACCGTGACGTTGGCCACATTGCCGCAAACCGACACGTCCTTTATTTTGGCATGCTCGAAGCCAAGGATTTCCAGCTCGACCAGCTCTTGCTCGGCCTCGCGGCGGGACATTTCCTTGCCCAGCTTTTCAATCAAGGCCGGCATGGCCAGGTTTTCCAAAGCGTCCTTGTCGCCCTGGTTGAAGCACGCGACTATGCGGTTGAAGCTTTTTTTCGCGTTGTCCAGGAAGCTCTCGGTGGAAAAGCCCGGGTCAAGGGGCATCATCTTCGACGAGTTCTCGTCCAAAGGAATCACCGCAATCCGCGCGCATTCCGAACGGTTTATCTTTTCTATGATTTTTTTTGCGTTCTTGGCCGACATGCCCACGACCGGCACCCCGCCCATCTTCGGCTGGCCGCCAAGCGCCTGCCTGAGCCGCCACGCGATTATGGCGCCGACCACTGCAAAAATCGTAATATCCACCCAGCTGAAAGTCATCCCTTTACTTTTTCCCCGATAATGTTTATATATAACTACACCACTATATGAAAGGATTATAACATGGAAGAAAACAAAATACAACCTACCTTAATGATAAATTATCAATATATTAAGGACCTGTCGTTCGAAGCCCCGAAACTGTCGGTGCTGTACCGCAGCATAAAAGAGCCCCCGTCGGTCAAGCTTGAACTGGACAGGAAATACTCCAAGCTTGAAGGCGACGATTACGAGGTCACGCTGTCCATAAGGGCGTCGGCGCAATCAGACGCCGACCAGTTCTTCCTGTGCGAGCTTACGTACGCGGCCGTGGCCACCGTAAAGGGCGACCAGCAGATTGTCGACGTTCTGTTGTGAATAGAGGTCCCCCGTTTCATATTCCCGTTCGCGCGCAATATCCTTGCCGACGTCACGCGCGAAAGCGGCATGCCGCCCCTGATAATGAACCCGGTGGATTTCAACGCGCTGTACCAGGCCCAGAAAGCCCGCGACGAACAGACGGTGCAATAGCGGCAAGGCCGGCCCGTAAAGCCTATATGTCGACCATTTCGTTAAGCGACTGGATTATCAGCGGCCGCGCCCGCTCGGCGTCTTTTATGTACAGCTGGCAGGTTCCGGCGCGGTCGTACCCGCCGCCGCCGTACGCAAGCATCAGGTCGCCGATTTTTATGCGGCTGATGTCCTTGTTGAATATCGAGGCCCCGCACGCGAACACGATGTTCTCCTGGTCCTTGCCCCACAGGACGTGCATGGACATCTTGGTCATCGGGAACAGGGCGTAAACCATGAAGCGGTTGCCGACCCATATCTGGCTTTCGCGCAAAAGGTTGATTTCGGCCACCCGGTCGTGGGCGGTTGTCACGCGCATAAGCTGTTCGGTGAACATCTGCTGGTGCTTGCGGTAAAGCTCGACCCGCTCTTGGATGTCGAAAATCTTCATGATTTCGGTTATGCCCATCTTGGGCACGATTTTAACCAGTTCAAGCATTATCTGGGTGTTGGTCGCCCGGAAGTGCTTGAACCGCCCAAGGCCTGTCCGCGCGTCAAGCAGGAAGCTAAGCAGCACCCAGTCCTGCGGGTCAAGTATGTCGTCCAGGGTGAAATCGGCGGACACCACCTTGTCCGCGGCGTCAACCAACGGGGCCAGGCTTTTCAGATTCTTCACCCCGTCGAAACTGTTGAAGATGATGCGCGAAGTCGACGGAGCCGACGTGTCGATTACCCACTTGTCGTTGCCCTGCGGGATGCGCTTCTTTTCGCTTGGGTGGTTGTCGAACACCAGCAGGGCGTTTTCATGATAGGGCAGGTTGGCCAGGATATCCTCGCCCGTCACCGGGAAGAACTTGTGCTGTATGTCGCGCGGGTGGGCGAACGATATCGAGTTCACGACTCCGGCCTGGCTTAAAAGTATCGCGCATACCAGCCCGTCGAAGTCGATTCTTGTAATCAACCTGTGCTTTTTGCTAAGTACTTGCTGCATTCTTCTTCCCTCTGGTTTTGCGCCCGGATACAGCGGATTTGTCCGAGTCAGGGAAATGTACGCTCATATGCGGGGTCGCAAACGGTATGTTTTCCTGCTTGAACTTCTTAAATATGGCATAGCGCAATTCGTTGGTGACTGTCAAGAAGTCCATGATGTTCGGCAGGAATCCGCGCGCTTCCATGGTGAAGCGGTTTTCGCCTATGCCCACGAAGTTCACGAACGGAGGCGGATAGTCCAGGATATTGGGGTTGCTTTCCAAAATCTCCATCAGCATGTCGCGGATGCGCTCGGGCTCGTAAGAATCCGGCACCTGTATCTGCACTTCCACGCGGCCGACATTGTCCGTGTGCGTCCAGTTGGTCAAAGTGCTTGCCAATACGTCCGCGTTCGGGACGATTATTTCCGCGCGCTGAAATGTCTGGATTATGGTCGCCCGGATTTTTATCGAGCGCACAATCCCCTGTTTGTCCCCTATGACCACCCAGTCGCCGACTTTTATCGGCTGTTCTATAAGGATTATTATCCCGCTGACCAGGTTGTTCACCAGGTTCTGCAAGCCGAAACCGATACCGACCGACAGGGCACCGGCTATGATTGCTATGTTGGTGAAGCTGACGCCCAGCGTGGCGATTGCCAGTATGATTGCCAGTATGACCCCTACATAGCTTATGCCCGTGGACAGCGAGTTCTTGACATTTTCATCCACCTGCGAATCCGTGGCATGGGACATGATGCGGCCTTGTAAAAACTTGGACATGGTAAGGACGCTGAAGAATACAAGGAACGACAGCAGGACGTTTTTGGGCGAAATAGTGAAGTCGCCTATTGATACGGACGAGGTCAGGCCTTTCAGGAACGAGCTTATGTTGCTTTGCGACACCCCGAACCTTGGCAGGAAGATATATACCACGCAAAGCGCCAGCATGAAGTCCACTATGATGACGCAGATGATGAATATCTTTTGCAGGCCCGCGTTCTTTATGAAGAATATGCGCTTGAACAGCCGCGAATACAGCATTATGCGTATAAGCTCCAGTATGAACCCGCGCAGAAGCACGCAGCTTGCCGCCAGCAGGCCCAGCAGCAGCAGGCCTTCTATGACGAACATGGACAGCCGGTAATATCCCAGCGGAGCGATAACCATCATGGGCACGATAAGCGCCAGTATGCCGATGCGCATCGCGAACCAGATTTCGGCGCGAGATATGCGCGCGGCTTCGCTGCGTACGGGCATCCCGCCCCATATGCTTGGGCTTAGTATTATGATTATGCCGAAGCCTATCAGGAAAACGAAGATGTTGGTGAATACGCCGACCATGGTTTCGGAAGCTTTGAAACCCGAAAGGACCCTGTGGAAAAACAGGTACGCGAAGCTGATGATGGTCAAGATTACTATGTCGCGGAACAGGATTTTCGCCGGATTCGTGCTTATGGGGAAAAGCCTCCACGACGTAAGCGGCGGTATTAGCACCGAGCGCGCGAACGACACCACCACTATATACCCGATGCTTAGCCATATTGCCAGGGCCATCACGCTGTAAAGCGGGTGCGTCAGCAGGTCGTAAGCGCGCATCCAGAAGTATATGGACGCCATCACAAGCGCGGGCAGCACCGCGTACGCGAAAGCCTCGTAGAACGAGGCGAAAAGGCGCCGCGCGTATGTGGGCTCTATCTTGATGTGCGACGCCTCCAGCGCGTTCAGGAGCTTGCGCTTGATGAATATGCCGGCTGCAAGGCCTATTGCCGCCCACAGTATCAGGGGCAGGAAATTCTTGTGCGACCAGTCGACGCTGCCCAGGCTGTGGGTCCATTGCGCGAAGATTTCCTTCGAGCGGTTTATTATCTCGCCGAAGTCGTGCTTTAGCGGATCCCGTATTTCATCGCTTGTCAAGGATATGCGCCTTGTCAGTATGTCCTGCCAGAACAGCGAGCGGGAAAGCACGCCCAGCTGGCCCTGAAGCTCGTTCAGGCTTGCGGTGAAAAGCTCTATCCGGGCAAGCATTATCTTGTTGCTTTGCAGCCTGTTTTCCAGGTCGGTCCTTTCCTGTTCAAGGACCAGCGGAGTTTCATTCGCCACAGCGGCGATGACATTGATTTTCCTTAATATGGTCTCGGATTCCTCGGATATGCGGGACCTTTCCGCTTCGGCCTGCGCTGCCAGGCCTTTTGTCAAGTTTACCGCGGCCATTACGCTGGTCAGGCTGTCGGGCAGCAGGTTATGCCTTATTTCTTCCAGCCGCAGGCTTAATGCTCCCACATCGGCCGAATCCGCTGCATATGACGGCACGGCCAGGCAAAGGGAAAAGACCAGAGCTGAAAAAAACTTTAACACTTGACCTCCTATATGGGACACCCGACCGGTATGGGATGTTCCTCGGACTTTTCCCACTCTTCAAGATGGGCCTTGAAAAGCCCGATGGCCGCAGCGTCCGCACTGGCCCGGCGGTATTGCCTGGCAATCCTTTCTTCGTCGGCCGCCCGCTGCCTGGTTATGAACACCAGGTTCTGCTGGTCGGCGTTCAATGCCTTGATAGTGCTTTGCATCAGCCTTTTGTCGCTGCTGTCGGGCAGTTTGGCCAGCTCTTCCTCAAGGGCCTGCACCAAAACGGTTTTCATTTCCTTAACCGTGGTAATGGCCTGCTTGCGGTGCTCAGGGTCCGAGAAATTGAACGCCTGCGCGTTTTCCAGCCCTACGGACGTAAGCTCGGACCTTGCGGTGTAATCGGTCACTTCGACGAAATCGCGGACAGGCAGAAGGCTTACTTCGGTTTCTTCAAGCTCCATTGCCAGTTCCAGGAAATTTTTGAACCTGTTCGTGTATATGGGCAAAGCGTCGTCCCTGAAGGCTATGGACGGGTATTCCCTGCCGTCGGCTGCCCTGGCCCTGCCGATTACGGCTATTTGGGCAAGCTCGCCCTTGGGGTTCACGCCGGCAAGCCCGTTCTTGAAATAGTGCAGCCACGGAGCCGGAACATCGAACGTCAGCCTGTTCCCGTCGTTCCAGTTTCCGCCGACGTATAAAAGCTCGCGCATGGGCGGCAGGGGCTTGGGCGGCTTAAGACCAGGGTTTTCCTTCCGCGCGGCGTTGAAGGCCGTCTTCTGGTCTTCCCACAGCGGGAACGGCTTCCTTACCTTGCCCCATTTTTCCTGGTTCTGGTACAGGTCTTCCAGCAGGCGCGCGCCGATAATCCACCGCTTGCCCCTTGCGCTGGCAATGATGTCCAGGGTGTGCGGGCTGACCTTTTCCCCGCGTATCCAGTCCTTGGCGATGTTCACGGCCTCGATGGCCATGCGCTTTTCCTGGTCGATGGCATTGTTGGAGAGCTTTTCCCACACGGCGGCCGGGTCCTTGAAATAGTCGGCCAGCAGGGCGGTGTTGCATTTTTCGTTCGCCCGCAAAGCCGCCCGTATGCCGTCCTCTTTCAGGAAAAGCCCGCGGCTGTCTTCCACCGCCGCCGCGCGCATGTGCGTCTTGTGCAGCCAGTTGTGCAGGTTCACGGCCGCGGTGGTCATGACCTTGGCCTGGCTAAGCCTGGCCTGGCTGTCGCTTGAGGCGGCCGCGCTGCTAAGGGGAGCGGCAACGGCCAGCAACAGCAGGAGAAGTTTCGCGCAGGTTCTTGTCATGGCTGTTTTACTGACGTTTTTACTGGCACTGGGCTACCTCTCTAGGGTCGATGACAGCGTTCGTGTTCAATATGTTGTGGGCCGCGTCGAACATTATCCCCGCGGCAACGGCTTCGGCCTGTATGACCAGAAGCTGCGCGTACGAGTTCTGCATCGAAGCAAGAGCGCGCTGTATTTCGATAGTGTCCGAATCGACGGTCAGGCCTTCAAGCAGCGCGTCGCTGGCCGCCAGCATCTTCATAACGCCGCCGTTCTCGTTGTTCAGCTGCTCGAATATAGAGCTTGACACCCCGACCGCGAACAGCCCCAGCTCTATCGCGGCCTTGCGGCGGTCGTTGTCCAGTATGGCCCTGTCCGTGACTGTCGGCCTGCGCTGGCCGTCGCCCGCCACCATCAGCCTGGTGATTAATGAGTTCATGACCTCGGTGGGGTTCGTGCGGTCGACGTCGTTCAGCCATGCGAACGATGAAAACATGTGCAAAGCGTCCCCGCTGCCCGGCAGGGGTTGTATGGCGCCTTGCTCGACCTGGAAGCTTTCGTTGGCGATGTCGTTTGTCTGTATCGGCATCGGGGGCGTGCCGGCGAAATAATCCTTTTTAATCACGTCCAGTGCCATCCTGGACGTTTGCGTAGCCGTGGACTGCGTGCCCACGACCGTGCCAAGCGTCCCGCTAAGCAGGCTCTGGGCGGCCGATACCGTGGGGTCCAGCGACAGGACCCAGGAATGGAGTTTCAGGCGTTCCCGGAAACATCTACTCCAGCTTACGAACTTATTGGGGCAAGTAGCAGCGATAGCTACACTGCCGCCGTGGGCCATGGCCTGTCCGGACGTGAAAGCCACCCCGAATAAAACCAGCGTCAATAGAACGATTTTACGCATTACTGTGTCGCTCCTTCATTTTTAGTCCCCAGCCTGCCTTCCGGGAATATGTTGTTCGGGTTTTCTACGGTAAAGGACGCTGATTTGCTTAGTATGTTCAGCCCATTCACCCCCAAAGTCTGGCTTTGCGCCAGGATGTTCCTTATGATAACCATGTTCTGCAGCTGTATTGCCATGGCGTTGACCAGCAGGTCGGCGTTCATGTTGTTCGAGTTCTTCGCCGCCTCTTGCACGGCTTCCATCTTTTCCATCATCTCTTCAACTTTTTTCAGCTGTTCCGCAGCCTTGCCGAAGGATTCGCGCGACGCCCTGCTTAATGCCGTCTGCCGGTCCGCAATCATCCTGTTAAGCTCTTGCTGGGAAATGCCGGTGAAGCGGGCGCTGGGCTGGTTTCCGGGCAGATGGGTTTGCGTTGGTTGCTGGGTAGTAGCCCCAAGCGGCTTGACCAGGCGGGCCCATAGCGTGCCTCTGCCCCGCTGGATTTGCGCTGGTTGTTGAGTGCCGCTGCCGCTGACGTACGGGTTGGAGTAATTGCCCCTGATGAAGAAGGCTTCTATCAATGAGCGCCTTATTGCCGGCACGTCTTCCTCGCCGGGGACCATCTGCCCGTCCCGCGTCCAATCGGATATTGTGCGGGCGGTTGCCTGGGCCTGCTCGGACGCCTGCGCCGGATACACCGCGGGTGACGGGGCGCCTACGGCTTGCGTTTTCTTGACGTTTGACGCCGACTTCATGGCCTTTGTCCCCGAGTTGGCGATAACGCTTGGCACAAGCACGCCGGCGACGTTGGCGGTCTGCGCTATGTCGAACAGGACATAAGGAATCCATCCCGGGCGCGTCCTTTTCTGGGTTTTGCTTATGGCGTGCTGCATAATGTCCTTGGGGTCGAATCCCATCAAAATCTGGGTAAGGGCGGCGGCCGGGTTGTTTGCCGGCGCGTTGCCGGCAGGAGCGTTTACCGACACGTTGTTAAGTGTGCTTAAGACGCTTGACACGCTTGGCACGTTTCCGCCGGCCGCGTTCCTGGCCACGTTTTGCAGCAGTTGGTTATATTGCTGTGTCCTGGCGCCGATGTTTTGTGATGGTTCGGACGGC
>WRDZ01000016.1 GCA_009779595.1 Alphaproteobacteria bacterium
AACAACAAGGAATACGCGGTGCTTGAGATAAGATAACCGCCGCGCACACGGAAGCTTGAATGGCAAAACGCCATTGCTCCTTCCCCTAAGCCCCCTCCCGCAATGGCGTTTTGTAATGCGTTTTTGCGATTTTTCTTGCGGGCAAAAAACAGATTCTTTCGCGCGGCGATGAAAAGGCAATAATCTATCAAGCGACGCAGCCAACCCCCCTTAAACTCGCAACTGGCACCGTTCTTGCATGACTAATCCTAAAACATAAGGATTCGCTATGCTAAGACGGTTTCTGCTGACATTTCTTTTCGTTGCCCTGGCCTGCCCGGCCCTAGCGGCTTCCCGCATAAAGGACATCGTGAACGTGCAGGGCGTGCGCGAAAACACTCTGGTCGGATACGGGCTTGTCGTGGGCCTGCGGGGCACTGGCGACTCGGTGACCTCCATCGCCTTCACCGAGCAGTCCCTTATAGCCATGCTGGAACGCCTTGGCATAAACACCCGCGACGGCAACATAATGTCCAAGAACGTGGCCGCGGTCATGGTTACCGCCTCGCTGCCCCCGTTCGCCAGGGCCGGCAGCAAAATCGACGTCATGGTCGGGGCCCTTGGCGACTCCACGTCCTTAAGCGGCGGCACGCTTATCGCCACCACCCTTATGGGAGCCGACAGCGAAGTCTATGCCATAGCCCAGGGGCCGATAATCATCGGCGGGTTCGAAGCCCGGGGCCAGAACCAGTCGGTCACCCGCGCGGTCCCCACGTCCGGGCGCATAGCCTCGGGCGGGATTATCGAGCGCGAAATCCCGTTCGTCATGAACGATGTTTCCAGCCTTAACCTGTCGCTTAGGAACCCCGACCTTACCACCGCCAAGCGCGTGACCGCGGCGATAAACAGCTATCTTGGCACCACTGCCGCGAAAACCATGGACCACGGCACGGTCCAGGTGACGACCCCGTACGGGTTCGCGGGCGGCATAGTCGGCCTGCTTGCCCAGGTTGAAAACCTGATAGTGCGCCCCGACGTCGCGGCCAAGGTCGTGATAGATGAAAAGTCCGGGGTCGTGGTCATCGGCGAAAAGGTGCGCATATCCACCGTGGCCATCGCCCAGGGCAACCTGACCATACGTATTACGGAAACCCCGATGGTGTCGCAGCCGGCTCCGTTCTCGCAGACCGGGGAAACGGTGGTCGTCACGGACACCAGCGTGGAAGTCGACACCGGCGCGGAAAACCAGCTGCATACCCTGGCGCAGGGAGTGTCCATACACGAACTGGTCAGCGGCCTGAACGCTTTGGGCGTCGGGCCCCGCGACATAATCAGCATACTGCAGGCCATAAAGGCGTCCGGGGCCCTGCAGGCGGAAATAGAGGTGATATGATGGACATAAGCCCCGTTGGCAGCGTAAACATAAGCCACCTGCGCGCGATACCGGACATGGGGCGCGCCAAAGAAAAGGACATGGAACAGGCGCGCCGCGCGGCCCAGGAGTTCGAGGCGTTCTTCCTAAGCCAGATGTTCAACCACATGTTTTCAGGTATAGGCGAAGACGTCCCGCCCCAGTTCGGCGGCGGGCATGCCGAAAGGCTGTGGCGGCCGCTGCTTATCGAAGAGTACGCCAAGCACACGGCGGCGGCGGGCGGCATCGGGATAGCCGACAAGATTATCGACGTGATTATTAGAGCGAAGGGGATGGAAAATGAATGACGTGAAAAACGAGCTGGCTGCCATGCTTGACGTGATGAAGCAGCTGTGCCAGATACTCGAGCGCGAGAACTCGGCGCTGCAGCAGCACAAGGTGGCGCAGCTGAAGGAAACCATGGCCGACAAGATACGGCTTTCCGACGTTTACGCAAAGCAGTTCAAGACATTGACCTCGGACCGCGCGGCGTTCAAGGCCGTGGCCATGGAGGAGAAGAACGCGCTTATCGGCTCGGCCAGCCACTTGAACAGCCTTATGGACGACAACGCCCGGCTGATAAAGGCGAACATGGCCGCAAGCAAGAAGCTGCTGGACGCCATCATCGCCGAGGCCAAGAAGGCGCAGGCGCAGGCCGAGGGAGGGGACGCCGTGTACGCGCGGCCCCGCGGCAAAAAGGGCGACAACGTGTCGCTTAGTTTCAACCAGGTTTTGTAAAGGCGGGAAAATATGGTATTCAACGTAGCCATGCAGTCGGCCGTAAGCGGGTTGCAAAACGCGCAAAGGGCAATCGACACGATTTCGAACAACATCGTGAACGCCGGGACCCCGGGCTATACCCGCAAGATGCACAACCAGCAGGCAAGGACCGTGGCGGGCGTCGGGCAAGGGGTCATGTCGCTGCTTTCCACCCGGCAGGTCGACGAAAGCCTTCTAAGGCAGATACGCCTGGCCGGCGGGGTCCAGCAGGCAATATCCACCAGGGTGTCGTTCCTGGAAAGGATACAGGACCTGTTCGGCTCGCCCGACACGGGCACGAACATCGGCGCAAGCGTGACGAACCTGGGCAGCTCGTTTTCGCAGCTGGCCCTTGACCCAAGCTCGTCGCTGCTGAAGTCCATGGCGGTTGACAGCCTGAACAACACCACGACGCAGATAAACCGGCTCAGCCTGCAAATCCAGTCGCTGCGCCAGCAGGCGGACGTGACCATAACCACCTTGACCAGCCAGATAAACGGCCTGCTTGAGCTTATAAACAAGCTGAACATCGACATCGCGCGCCTGGACAACACAAAGACGCAGTCAAGCGCCGACCTGTGGGACAAGCGCGACCAGGCGATGAAAGAGCTGTCGCTGCTGATGGACTACCAGACGTTCACGCGCAACACCGGCGAGGTCGTCATCATGACCAACGGCGGCGTGACCCTGGTTGACACCACCGCCAACACGGTGTCGCACGCCTCGGGCGGCAGCCTAAGCCCGTGGCTGGACCATGCCAGCGGAGCCATCGGCCCCATCACGGTCGCCGGCGTTGACATAACCCGCGACATCAAAAGCGGGCAGATAGCCGGGTTGATAGAGATGCGCGACACCAGGCTGCCGGACCTGCAAAGCCAGCTGGACAACCTGGCCGCCGTGATGAAAGAGCAGATGAACATCGTCAGCAACCGCGGCACAAGCTTCCCCACCATGGCCTCGACCCTTACGGGCTCGCGCAGGTTCCTGGACTGGGCCAGCACCGGGCCCAGCGACCCCATACAGAGGATACAGATTGCCGACGGCGACGTGAAGATAGCCATCTTCGACCGGACAGGCGAACTTGTGGCCAGCACCTCGCTGGTCGGCGATTTGGGGTGGAGCGGCGGTGCCATATACAACGCCGCCGACCCCACCGACCCCACGCTGGCCAGCGCCCTGCAGGACTGGCTGCGCAACACCGTGGGGCTTAACCAGGCCAGGGTGATGATAAACAGCCAGGGCAACTTCGTCGTGGACCTTGGCACAAGCGAGTACGGCATATCCTTCCGCGACGAGGTGTCGTCCCTGCCCGGCAGCGCCGCTCAGGACGTGACCATAACCTTCGACGCCGACGGCACCGGCACTTACGGCCAGACCATACGGGGGTTCAGCTATTTCTTCGGTCTTAACGACATAGTGACCTCCATGGACCAAAGCTTCATCTGGGACAGCCAGCTGCTTTCGTTCGGGTTCCGCCCCAATATCACGGCTCCGGCCACGCTGAACTTCTCGGACTCGCGCAACGGGCTGGGCTTCGCGTCCATAACCATATACCCCAACGAGAACCTTTCGCAGATAGTCCAAAGGATAAACTCGGACCCCACGCTGAACAACCTTGTGCGCGCCGACCTTATACCCGAAGGGTCTGGCTATCGGCTGCGCATACGCAACCTTGAAGGCAACTCCATGCAGATAACCGAGGTGGGCAATGCCGGGCTGCTGGGCCGCCTTGGCATGCAGGTGTCCAACAGCGGCATCGGCATGACCGTCGCCACAAGCCCGATATTGCTTAACGACAATACGCGCCTGCCCGGCGGGGCCCTGCAGTTCGACGTGAACACCGGCAAATATTTCCTAAGCGCCGGCGACAACAGCATAGCCCTGCAGCTTGAGCGCCTGTTCTCCGAACCGGTCGATTTCGACAGGGCCGGAACCACGCCGCTTGGCCGCATGACCCTGGCCGCGTATGCCGGCAACATAGTGGGGCGCGTCGCCACGGACATCTTCACGATGAAGCGCGAGCTGCAATACCAGAACTCGTACCTTTCGTCGCTTGAATACAGGTCCGCCGAAATCAGCGGCGTTGACATAGACGCCGAGTTCGCGATGCTGATAGTTTTCGAGCGTTCGTACCAGGCGGCCAGCAAGATAATAGCGACAGTGCAGGCGATGATGGACGCCCTGCTTAGTATAGTATAATTCGACAGGAGGATTGAAATGGCAGTGATAAACAACAACGTCCCGTCGTGGGCTTCATATAATGTGTTCGTAGAGCGCATGAGGATAAACCAAAAGGCGGTGAACAACGCCCAATGGCAGTCCGTGACCGGGCTGCGCACCTCGACGTTCGACGGGCTGGGCACCATGTCGCTGCGGCTGATAAACCTGACAAGCACGCAGGCGCGCAACAGCCAGTTCATCGACAACAACACCCAGACCAAGATAAGGCTTGAGGTGCAGTTCAACGCCGTTTCCGCCCTGCAGAAGCAGGCTCTTGAGCTTAGGCAGACCGTGCGGGAATTCGCCAGCCGCGACCTTAGCAAGCTGAACCCGGACTATTCCAAGGACCCGCCCGTGTTCATGAGCAGCGAGGCCCGCGACGAGATGAACCGCCTGCAGCAGATGGCCTTCAACCTGCTCAAGCAGGCCGAAACCTTCCTTAACCAGCAGTTCAACAACCAGTACGTGTTCTCGGGCGGGAGGGTGCAGACCGCCCCGGTGGTCATACCGGGCAACTCTCTGGCCGAGTTCCAAAGGCTTTTCGACGGCAACTTTGTCACGTTCCCGACCTCGCGCACCGCGAACCTGAACTCGTTCAGCTTCAACCATCTGGATATGGGCGGCCTGACGCTTGAGCAGAACATCACCACCATAGTCGGCGGCCCGGCGACCACCGGCGACGTGACCTTCGACACACAGGTCAACATAATCCGTTCAAGCATACCCGGCGCGTTCTCGGACCTTGAAGAGGGCGTGCAGATAACCGTGACCGGCACGAACGGCAACGACGGTATCTATATCGTGCGCCAGATAACCGCGGACGGGCAGGACATGGCGCTGGACCTGCTTATGCCCCTGCCCCAGGAAGGGCCCGGCGTTGACGAGGTCGTGGTCGACGGGCTTGGCCTTACCATAACCCAGAACCCGCAGACCGGCACCATAACCGCCGGCAACATCGGCGGGTTCATCGACAACCAGCTAAACGGGAGCCCGTCCACCACCGGCACCATATTCGTCGACCAGGCCAAGAACCAGCTGTCCGCGTCCATAAACGGGGCTTTCACCGCGGTCAAGGCCGGCTCGACCATCGTGCTTTCGGGCATGGCCGACCCTGCCAACAACGGCGTCAAATACGTCAGGTACGTGTCCGAAGACGGCAAGACCATACAGTTCGAGGACTCGACACCCATCGTGGACGAACCACCCATTGCCGGCGGGACCGGCTTTGGCGCGGGCATAACCTTCCCCATAGGCGCGACCATAAACCTGCAGAACATAGACCCGGACTTTAACGGCCGCTATACGGTCATCGGGATAAGCGACGACGGCACTTCGCTGATAGTTCGCGCCACCGGCTTCCCGCCCCCCGGCTCGCCGGTGACTTTCCCGCCGACCCTGGGCCAGAGGATTTCCGGCGAAACATACTACCGTGGCGACCAGCTGCAGTTCAGCCAGAACATCAGCGACCACGCCTCAATCGACATGGGGCTGTCGGCCGATTACGCCGCGTTCGAAAAGCTTATCAGGGCGTGCGCAATGCTGGCCCAGGGCAACCTGGTGGACGAGCGCGACCCCCGCGACAACCCGCATGTGGACCCCAGCCGCGTGGTCGACCGCGTCAACGAAGCCCTGGACCTTATCATCGATTCGCTGACCCACCAGTTCGGCAATTTCACCGAAGAAAGGGGCGACCTGAACAACGTGCTTTACAGCCTGACCATGAACATCACAAGGATAACCCAGACCATCGACCAGCAAAGGCTGTACAACAACTTCGTGCTGAACAACATCGACGACATACTGCGCGTCGACCCTATAGAATCCGCGCTGAACCTGCAGTTCGCGCTGGTGCAGCTTGAGGTTTCGCACGCGGTGCTGGCGCGCGTTGGAAGGCTTTCCCTGTTGAACTATCTGTAAAGGAGAAAAGCCATCGCCGCCAACGTCCCAGCCAAGAACGACAAAGCGGAAGCCGAGCTGGCCGCAGCAGCCGCGGCCGCGGCCATAGCGCAGGTCCCCCACCCCCAGGGAGTGGACAACACCCAGTACGTCCTTTTCAAGGACCGGTTCCGCATATACCTGAACGACCGTATAGCCGAGTGCGAATCCGAGGGCATAGAGGCCTGCATCACCCAGGACGTCCGCGACCCGGGCTATACGATAATGGCTGTCATCGCCACCCACAACCTGCCCGTGCGCATGGGCATAATACCGATACTGAAGGGCCAGGACCTGCCCGGCATGCTGCGCATCATCGACTATGGCGTCGTGCAGGTGCCCGCAAGGGACGACGCCTATCCCGTGATTATCTATGAACGGCCCATGGGCGGCCTGGCCATAGATTCGTTCAACAAGAAGATGGACAATATAAACGAGAACGCGTTCATCTCCCGCTTTGTGGCCCCCCTGTGCTCGGTGCTTACCGAGCTGGGCAAGAAGAACGTCACCACCCGCGGCTGGCGGCCTGGCAACATTTATTTCAAGGACGCGGAACAGACAAAAATCGCCATCGGCGACTTCTGCCTGAACGCGTACGGCATAAACCAGCCCACCGCGTTCGAGACAGTAGAGTCCGCGCTTTGCAGCCGCTGGGGGCGCGGGCTGGGCGCGGTAAGCGACGACATCTACTCGTTCGCGGCCACAATGCTGGCGCTGCTGCTTGGGCGCAACCCGCTGCGCAGCTTCAGCGACGAAGAGATAATAAACATGAAAAGCGACCGCGGGTCGTTCACGGTCATGGCCGGGGAAACCCAGATGCCCATCGGCATAGCCGAGCTTCTGCGCGCCTGCCTCAACGACAACGCCGACCAGCGCTGGGGCATAAACTCGGTCGACCTGTGGCTGGGCGGCCGGCGCCTTACCCCGCTTGCCTCGCGCGCGCAGAAGTACGCGCAAAGGCCTTTGAAGATAGGCTCCGAGGAGTACTATACCTGCCGCGACGTGTCCATGGCCCTGCACAAGAACTGGCACCTGGCCGCCGAAATAATAAAGGGCCAGCAGTTCGACTATTTCATAAAGCGCGGCATACAGGACAACGACCTGGCCAAGGAAATCAACCGCGCCATGGGCGACGTGATGCTGCGGCACAGCGACAACGAGGCGCTGATGAACGACGCCCTGGTCGCGCGCGTGTGCTTCCTGCTTGACCCGAAAGCTCCGCTGTATTTCAAGGAGCTGAGCTTTTTCCCCGACGCCATAGGCATAATGCTGGCAGCCGCGTTCGCCGGCAAGGTGAACCTGGGGCTTTTAAGGGAAGCCGTCATGTCCGAGCTTGGCAGCGTGTACATACTGTACCACTCCTCGTACAACTATTCGGCGACCATGAAGAACGCGCCGGCGTTCGTCAAGGGCAACCGCCTTGGCGACGGCATGGAGCGCGCCCTGTACGAAATCAACGAAAACTTCCGCTGCATAAGCCCCATGGCAAGGGCCGACTATGTCAACGACATACGCAAGCTTTTGGGAGCACTGGAAAAATACGCTGTCCAGGCCGACCGTAAGAACCTGCCCGTGGACCATCATATCGTTGCGTTCGTCGCCAAGCACTTCCTGTCCAAGTCGTTCGACCAGATAGAAGCCATAAACCATCCCGACGAAATCATCAGGGTGTCGGGCACGCTTAGCCTGCTGGCGCTGCTGCAATGGTATTTCGGCCCGGACCAGTGCCCCAGCCTTACCGCGTGGATGGCGGACCTAAGCAAAAAGGTTATCGGCAGCTATCACAACAAGGATTACCGCGAAGAGCTGCTTGAAGGCATAAACCAGGCCGCGGCGGGCGGCAGCCTGGTCGAGCTGTACCACCTGGTCGACAACTCGGAAAAGCGCAGGGCCGACGAGGTGGGGTTCATGCACGCGAAAAAGGACTATATGGAAAAGGGCGAAAAGGTCTTGACGCTGCAAGAGGTCGTGGGCAAGGGCTCGACCGACGTCAACACCTTCAGCCAGCAGATAGCCGCGCTGATAGGCATACTGTTCGTATCTCTGGTGATGATATGGGTGCTGGTGGCGCATTTGTTTAAGGGGTAATCTGCATTGCGTATATTCATGCGCGAACGCCCGGGCCAGCGCCAAAGCTCGCGGTAAGCGAGCGACGCGCGCCGCCTTGGGGCGGGCGGACGCGCGTGTCCTGCGGACCGCCTGGCGGAGCCGCTGGCGCAGCAGGATATTGAATAAGGGCACGCTTAACCATACCTTAACGCCTGCATATAATAATGTCTATGCAGGAGGACCGCGCCATGCCAAACATCACCAGCTCTACAATCTCCAGGTTGGAAAACCTGCGCCGCCAGTACCTAAGGAAGTGGGCGCGCGACGTGATTATTGCCGCGGCGGCAGTGTACGCGTGGCATTATGCCGTCGTCAATATCTTCTATCCCGGGGTTTCGGGACCGTATTCCGCAGTTACCCGAATCCTTGACAGCGAGCCCCTCTTTTACAGTTACGCGGTTTGCGCGTTTCTTTTGGCCTTGGCCATGGTGTGGCAGCCGCTTTCTTACCGCAAGTCTATCAAAGGCATGGCATGGCCCGCCATATGCGAGTCTTTCAGGAACTATCAGCTGGAATACCATGCATCAAAACGCGGGTTCAAACAGGATGCCAAGCTTGTCAGCCTGTCCAGCGCCAAGGCGGCTGAAAAGCTGTACCGCGGCACGATTGAAAACGACGACGTTTTCAAAGGCCGTCACCTTGAC
The DNA here is from genome assembly GCA_009779595.1 of Alphaproteobacteria bacterium. Lineage (GTDB taxonomy): Bacteria > Pseudomonadota > Alphaproteobacteria > WRDZ01 > WRDZ01 > WRDZ01. Next base: position 9,058 of record WRDZ01000016.1, read on the forward strand.
TACGATTTTGAAATCATAGAGGCGACCATGACCGCCGGCAGCGGCAGGTCGCGGACAACCACGTTCCGCGGCTTGGTTATAGGGGTACTCGCGCACGGCCTGTTCCCGGCCCAGGCCATAGTGCTTAGGAACGGCATGTTCAAATCCCCGAACAACAAAATATTCAAACGCGTCAAGCTGGACGGCAGGTTCGAAAAGGCGTACAGCGCGTTCGCCTCCGACGAAGCCGCGGCTCGGCAGATGCTGGCAGCCGAAAAGATAAGCAAGATAACGGCCGTGGCCAGCCGCGTGGAAAAAGCCGGGCACAATAAATCGCCCGAGTTCGCGTTCCTGGGTGAAGGCTTTTTCCTGTTCGTCACCACTCGCAAGAACCATTTCGAGCTTGGCCACATCTGGAGCAAAATCGACAGGGTCCGCACGTTCAGGCAGGCGGTCAAGGACATCGAAGCCGCAATCGGCCTGATAAAGATGCTGCAGCAGGAAAAGCTGCTGCCCTGCAACAGGCGCGCCGGCCGTTTATAAAAAGGAGCAAATGCCATATCCCAAGAAACCCTGAAAATAATTTCCGAGTATAATCCTGAGTTCCGCGCCATGGCCGTTAACCCGGCTTCTGCTGCAAGCG
>WRDZ01000017.1 GCA_009779595.1 Alphaproteobacteria bacterium
CCGAGCTTGAAGAAAACCTTAAGCTTGCGCGCACCGAGGCAATGGCCGCGTTCGGCAACGACGCCGTGTACATTGAAAAATACCTTGCCAAGCCGCGCCACATCGAAATCCAGGTCCTGGCCGACAACCACGGCAACGCCATCCATTTGGGCGAGCGCGACTGTTCCCTGCAGCGCAACCGGCAGAAGGTGCTGGAAGAATCGCCCTCGCCTGCCCTGAACAAAGAGCAGCGCGACAAAATCGGCGGCATAGTGCGCAAGGCGGTCAAGGCCATAGGCTATACCAACGCGGGGACCATCGAGTTCCTGTACGAAAACGGCGAATTCTATTTCATGGAGATGAACACCCGCCTGCAGGTCGAGCACCCGGTCACCGAGATGATAACCGGCGTGGACCTTGTGCGCGAACAGATACGCGTCGCGGCCGGCCTGCCCCTGCAGTACGAGCAAGAGGACATCAAGTTCGAAGGCCACGCCATCGAGTGCCGCATCAACGCCGAAGACCCGTGGACGTTCGTGCCGTCGCCCGGCGAGGTGACGTGGTGGCATGCTCCGGGCGGGCTGTGGGTGCGCGTGGACTCGGCCGTGTACGCGGGGTACAAAATCCCGCCCAACTATGACAGCATGGTCGCCAAGCTTATCGTGTTCGGCAAGAACCGCAACGGGTGCCTGATGAGGCTGTCCCGCGCGCTGGACGAGTTCGTGGTCGAAGGCATAAAGACCACAATCCCGCTGCAGCAGAAAATCATACAGAACAGCGACTTCATCGACGGCAGGTACGACATCAACTGGCTGGAAAAGTTCCTGAAGACGCTCAAGAAGTAGGTTAATCAAAAAATAAACGCGGCGCGGGGGCATAAGCCGACCGCGCCGAGGACATTAATAATGCGGTTAGAACTTGACGCGCGTGCCGACCATGAACTGGTGCTGGTAAATGCGGTTGGTTTCCGTGTTATGCGAAGCACCCCCACCGAAGTCACCCAAGCCAGACTTCGCTTTGCCAAGGTCAACGAAGCGATAGCCGATGTCCAAGGCAAGATTGTCCGCAATCTTGTATCCCATTCCAAGGCCAAGATTCCAAGCAAAGTTGGTTTTTGTCTTTGAAGACGTAGGATGAGAACTCATCCATTCATAAAGACCTTTTGCCCTGACGAACCCCATACCGATACCGGCACCGACATACGGGGTGAACTTCGTGCCGGTGTCAATATCGTAATACGCGTTCATAAACAAAGTCTGTATCCTGTTCGATTGGCGTATTGTATCAGTCGCAACTATTTCAGCCTTGGCCTCGGTGAAAACGGCGTATTCCAGTTCCGCACGGACAGGGGCGTTCATTTTTGATAAATCATACCCGACTGCAATGGAACCGCCAAAGGTGTTGTCCCTTTTATTGCCGATAGCGATTACATCTAGCAGCACTCCCGTGCTATCATAATACGGCATTCCGACATCCCTCATATGCGTCGAGCCGTAGATTAACCTAGGCGCGACATAGAACCCTGACTGCGGTTCGGCCAAAGCCATTGACGGCGCGGCAAGCACGGCACCCAAAGCCAGTAATCCTGTAATACGTTTCATCTTCTTGTAACTCCTTTTAGTTGATTGTTGAAAATGCAAAAAGCCGTGTTTCCCACATAAGAAACACGGCCGATTAATTTTGAAAACTGAAAATGCCTTAGCTTAAGGCTACACTTCTTTGTTTGTTTGTTTGTTTGTTTGTTTGTTTGTTTGTTTGTTTGTTTGTTTGTTTGTTTGTTTGTTTGCAAGAATCAGGCCGGAACGGACCATCATACCGCTGCTCATTTCCGTTCTAGCCATAGCGCAAACACCTTTTTAACAAAACACCTTATACAACCAAAAGACTATATCCGCGCCAAGACGATTGCAAGCACAAAAATTTATTCCTTGCTTTTCCAATGCCCGCCTGCAAAAATAACGGCTTTTATATATTATATTACGCCACAAACCTATTTACATTACGCGCAAATTATCGCAATATAGTCGTGTCATGACCAAAAAACGCTCTGCCGCAAAAGCAAGGGCTGCCAAAAGACTCCGCAAGAAAAGGCAGCAGAAATGCATTGTAAAACCGCAGCCATACTTCACATGGTGGCGCGTTCTGCTGATTGCCGCCATGGCGTTCTGCATAGGCGCCGCCGTAGCCTTGTACAACGACTATCGCCAGTCGCGCGTTGAAACCCAGCTGTCAAGGGTCATGGACGCTGCCAGGCCCGGGCCGCCTGAAGAAACCGCCATGCCCATAAAAACGCAGGCGCAGACCGACCAAGAGTATCTGGAAAAGCTGATTGCCGAAGTCAAGGACGATTATCCGGCCCAATACGAAGAGCACGATTTGCATCAGCCAGCCTTGCCTCCTCCTCCGCCGCCGCCCAGGCCCGCTTTGCCGCCCGCGCCCGCATATGCGCCCCGGCCCGTAACCGCGACCAACAAAATCGTAATCATCATCGACGACATGGGCCTTAATGGAAAACGCGCGGACGAAATCATGGCCCTGCACCCGAACATAACCCTGTCGTACCTGACTTACGCTCCGAACCTTGTCCGCCAGCTTGAAAAGGCGGTGTCCCAGGGGCGCGAGGTCATGCTTCACATCCCCATGCAGGCGTGGCGGGTTCCCGTAACCGACGGAATGCTGCACGACAGGATGTCCGGCAGGCAGATAGACCATATGATGGACCAATACCTGTCAAAATGCATAAAGGGCTGCGTGGGCATAAACAACCACATGGGCAGCCGGCTTACCGCCAACCCGTATTACATGCAGCGGGTTATCCGCAAGCTTAGCGGCAGGAACCTGGTGTTCGTTGATTCGCGCACGACCAATTCCAGCGTGGCGTACGACATAGCCGTCCAAAACAACGTGCCGGCCCTTAAGCGCGACGTATTCATCGACCACGACGAAGGGGTGGAAAACGCCATGCGGCAGCTTGACAGGCTGCTTGAGATATCACGCAGGCGCGGGCTGGCCGTGGGAATCGGGCATCCAAAACCCTCCACGATAACGGCCATCAGGCGCTGGACCGCGAACCTGCCGGACGGGTTCGAGCTTATCACCGTGTCGCAGGCGGCGAACTATTAGATACCGCAGATTTTGCGCACATCGTCCAGGGAAGCCGCCACGACTGCCCGCGGGGATAAAGTATCCCTTGAAAAATCAAAAAATGGATTTTCCAGCCATATGGCCGTGCCCGCCGCGCCTATGGCTTCATTGACGTGACTGGGTTTGTCGTCGATGAAAAAGCTTTGCCTGTAACCGGCGCACAAGGTTTTCAGGGAACCCTCTTTGGACGACAGCGAAGTATGATGATGATGCATGAACACGTCGCCGAAAACGTTAAGCAGGTTTTGCCGCCGCTTTTCAAAAATTTCCGGGTCCGAGCTTGCCGCCGTGACTATCGCAAGCTCGAAACCGGCGGCGGCCAGGTCGGCGACCAGCTGCACGGCCCCGGGCATGGGCCCAAGGCTGCCGAACGCTGGGCTGTGCTGGAACTGCATGGCGAAATCCATATACGGCCGCGGGTCTTCTTCAAACCGGCGTATGTTGTCCAGCGTTTCCTGATGGGAGGTTTCGCGGCCTATATACTTTTCATACGCGGCGACAAGAGGCTGATACATGTTCAGCAGGACCTGGTCCACGTCGAAAACGAAAAGCTTGTCCATCATCAGCCGGCCGTATTCACTTGTCTTGCTCGGCCGCTTTGTGCGCGCATTCTTCGAACAGGTCCATGGAGCCCGCTATCCTAAAGCATTCGGGCACAACCTTGTCCGCGCCCAGCACGGCCTGCCCAAGTATCAGATAGTCGGCGGCCTGCAGAATAGTGTCAACCCCTTTGCCGGCCTTGAACCCGATTCGCTTGGCCTCTTTCTTGCGCGAGTTGTGCGCCCCCACGACCTCAAGCACCGCATTGGCGTGTTCGGGCGTTATCCCGTCGGACGAGCTTAGCTGCAGCCAGTCCGCGCCGAACATCGCGGCCTCGGTCGCGGCTTCGGTCAGGTAAATGGCCTTCTCCAAAACCTCGGATTCCAGGGCTATGCAAAAGTCGCCGTGCCCGATGGCGATATTCCGCATCTGCGTAAAATACTGCTTGGGATAACCAAGGTTTCCGGCCAGCCATTCTTTGTGGGGGAAGATTATCGTAAGCTCGTCCGCGCCCTGCTCTATCGCGAACTCAAGCTGGGTGTCGGTGCGCGCCAGGACGTTTATCTTTATGTTGCTGCCGCGGCAAAGCTCGGCCGCCAGGTCCATATGCTCGGGCGAAACCTGGATGCACACCGGCTTGTACTGCGATTTGGCAAGCTTGGCCAGCGCCTTTTCCACAAACGAGGCCGAAAGCTTTTTCCCCGACAAGTCCAGCTCCAGAACCGACAGTATCTTGTCCGCGCTTTCCTTGGGCACAAGCACGTTGAAGTCGTGCGCAACTGCTGTCTTTTTAGCCACGGCGGCCCCCTTTTCATAATAATAAAAAACACTTTCGCGAATCGTGCGTATATGTTAATTAGATAATAATACAGTTTGAAGGTGTTTTCAATGCGTTTACTGTTAATAATTATAATCTCTTTGTTAAGCATATCGCTGACCGCGGTCGGGCTGATTTTCGTCAACTCGGGACCGCAGGCCCAGCAGCTGCAGGCGAACTTCGTGGACAGCCTTAGCCGCGCCACCGGAAGGGCCGTGCTTTACGACAGCTTATCGCAAAGCTTCATCGGCCATCGCCCGGCCGTAATCATAAACAACCTGAAAGTCCCGGAACTGATTCAAATGGACCACCCGTACGCCATCACGGCCGAACAGGTGCGTTTTTACCTGAACCCCTATAGATGGGCCCGCGGGTCTTTCGACGTGCAGCGCATAGAGGTCATAAACCCCAGCGTGTTCATAACGCTGGACGCTCCCGACCAAATCGCGCTTGGGGTTTTGGCCAACTGGGCGGCCTTGTTTTCCCAGTTCCCCCAGATTGCAATCCGCGACGCCCACATCGTCAGCCAAAGCAGGTTCAGGGCTCTGGGCGGAGCTTTGCACACCACCGTCGTCGCCAGGAGAAGGTTCGGCAGATACGACATCAAGGGAATCGCCGCCTATAGAAACCAGCGTTTCAACTTTACCGGGTCCTACGCGCTGCAAAACAACAGTTTCCAGGTGAACGTGCTGTCGCCGGGCACAAGGATTGACATATCGGGGCGGACTTCGATTGCCGACGGATTAGGCGTGGATATCTCGGCCAGCGGCGACAGCGGGCTGGAAATGTCGGGGAGGGCCGTTGTCAGCCATCAAGGATTCACCCTGCGCGATTTCAGCTATGCGCGACAAGGTTCGGCTAGTATTTCCGCCCGCAGTTTAACCGCCAACAACGAAGGGCTTTCCGGAGATATCCGCATCGACGGATACCGGCAGCAGGCTTTGCGCGTGCCCACGGACATAAACCTGAACAACCTTCAGTTCAGCGGCGAAAACGTGCATATGATGGACATCGTGTTCGACTCGATATCGCTGACGATAAACCAGAACGAAGAGGTCACCACCGCGCAGGATTTGACTTTCCGCATAGGCGACGTCGTGGTTTCAAACGGCACGTACATGCTCATGGACGACACGGTTTCGCTGAAGATAACCGACGCCGTGCAGGGGGATGACAACCGGTTCATGGCGGATGTCAGTAAACAGGGCGGGGTATGGGACGTCACGATAGCCGCCGGGACATTCAAGCCCGCGATGCTTGGCAGCATAACAGGGACCGGCATGTACACGGCGAAAATCAACGCCGCCCGGAACATGATTTGGGACGGCGGGGATTTCGGCCCGGCAAGGGTCGAGTATTCGCACAACAACGGCGTCGATTCCATGCACTGGATGACGTCGGACAACGCGAAGATAGCCGTGGACGCAAGCGGGCGGATATCGTTCGATATAAAGGCTCCGCTGAAAATGACGGACGATATAGCCGCGCGTTTCGGGCTTGACGCGCTGATAGGGAAAGCCGCGAAAATCGACGGCACGCTGAAAGGCGAAGAACTGAACGCCGTCATGCAGCTTGACGACCAGAACAAGTTCCTTGTAATGGGCAACGCCGGCAGGGAAACTTTCAGCGGCCAGGTTTCGTTCATTTTCGCGGGCGCTTTGAAAACCACATGCGCGGCCAGCATCACTAACCTTACGGCAAGCTTTTCCAACTGCATGACGGAAAACAGGACTATCGTCGAAGCGTTCGAACTTGCCAACAAAGACCTTAGCGTTGAAAACATCATAAAAAACATAAAACCGTAAAACAACCCCTTGCAACCATGGTACCGGCATGCTATACCCAAAAGCATGGACAGCATGATTTACATCAAAGCGGTTTTCGGCCTGCTTCTTGTCATGGGACTTATCGTGTTCACCGGATGGGCCGGGCGCCGCTGGGGGCCCAAAATCGCGGCCGCCGGGCCGCACAGGCGCATGAAGCTGCAGGAAGTGCTGCACCTTGGCCCCAAACGCAAGCTGGCCATAGTCCGCATCGACGGCGACGAGTGGCTGATACTGGCAAGCCCCAACAACGACCAGATAACCCCGCTTGGGAAGATTGAAAAAGATGTTTAAGAAACCGGCGGTATTCCTGGCAATGATGTTCGTGGCGCTGAACAGCGCCGCTGCCTTGGCGCAGACAGTGTCCATCGACCTGGGCGGCGCCGGCACGGCGTCGGCATCGGCGCGAATCATACAGATGATACTGCTGATAACGGTGCTGTCCATCGCTCCGTCCATACTTATCATGACCACGTCGTTCACAAGGATAGTCGTGGTGCTGTCCATAGCCAGGAACGCCATAGGCATGCAGACGACACCGCCCACGGCCGTGCTGGTAAGCCTTGCCCTGTTCCTGACCGGCTTCATAATGGCGCCAACGTTCCAAAGGTCGTACAACGAGGGGCTTGCCCCCATGATGGCCGAGCGCGTGACCACCCAGCGCGGGGTCGAGCTTGCGATTGCCCCGCTGCACCAGTTCATGCTGGCCAACGTGCGCGACAAGGATTTAGAGCTTTTCATGAACATGCGCAGGGACGCCGACGCGATAACCGCGCCCGAAGAAGTGCCGCTGTCGGCGCTTGTGCCCGCGTTCATGATTTCCGAACTGCGGCGGGCTTTTGAAATCGGATTCCTTTTGTTCCTGCCGTTCATGATAATCGACATGCTTGTGGCCTCGATATTGCTAAGCATGGGCATGATGATGCTGCCCCCCAGCATGATGGCGCTGCCGTTCAAGATAATCTTTTTCGTGCTTATAGACGGGTGGTACCTGCTGGCGGGCTCTTTGATGCAAAGTTTCGTGCGTTAACAGTGCGTTAACACAAACCGTATTATAATCGGAAACACGAAATCATTTGTCCTAGGAGCATATTATGGAAAAAACCTTCAAATTATTCTTGGCCGCGGTTGTGCTGGCGGTTTTCGCGGTATTCAGCGGGCTGGTAAATGCGCAGCAACAATCCGCGCCCGCGATGGGCACCATTCGCGGCACGGCCCCCGGCGGCAATGTGTCACCGGCACCTGCCACACCCGCGCAGCAATCCGCACCCGCACTGGGTACCATCCGCGGCACGGCCCCCGGCGGCGGCGGAGTTCCCGCGTCTTCATCGCCCGCATGGGGCAATGGTGGTTCCGGCGGTGCTGCTCCCCCGGCTCCCGGACGCGACGCATGGGGAGGTGGTACCGGTACTGGCGGAATTGACGCCCCCGGCCGAGCCGTGGCTGCCGAGCAGTTCCGATGCTGCCCCATAGGAATGACCTGCAGACGCATCATGCCCCCGTGCCCTGAAGGCATGGTATGCGCGACCGTCATGCCCAATCCGTGGCCACAGTGCAGGCAGCAGGACACTCCGGTGTGCTGCCCGGATTACACGGTATGCACAAGAAGCGCCCGGACGGGTTCTTCCGCGCCTGTGCCGTCGTGCAGCTCCATGTTCCCGCAAAGCCCCGTCTTTTCGTGCTGTCCGCCAAACGACAGGGCATGCCTGGCACAAGGGATACAGCCATGCTCGACGCTAAGGACATGCTGCGCGGCCGGCGATTCCTGCCCGCCTGATGTTCCCAGGTGCAACGCTCTTGGCTGCTGCCCGCCGAACGCCAGGTGCACGGCCGCGATTCCCGGCGCCACTTTGCCGGCGTGCTATGTACCGCCGCACAACCCTAACTCATGCTGCCCGACCGGAAGCGTGTGCCCGCCCGACATAACCGGCCGGGTGCCTCCTCCGTGCATCGGCAGGATAGAGCACGGCAACCCGGCGGCCATGCCCAACAACGTGACGTTCCGGTGCACAGAACCGCCGATGGACCCCGCGATTATAGCGGAAGCAAGAGCCAACAGGCGGCCTCTGCCCATGACGGAATGTGAAAAGCTGATACAGAATACCAGCAATATCATATATATCGACGTCCACGGCAGGGTCGTGGGCACTTCGGACGCCCAATCGGCCATCAACAACCCGTCATGGCAAATGATTATAGGCGGCAGTTTCGTTCCGGACTATCAAGGGAATGTTAGGGAAGGCGACCCAAGAGGCAAGGCCGACACGCCAAGCGGGCTGATATTCGACGAATTCCCGCAGCCCCAGCGCTCGTTTGAAAACTTCCAAAGCAACGAAAGGCCTATAAGAGTACTTGGCAACGAGGCTCCAAGAACGGACGACGGCGGCGGCAGCGGCCAGAATATCCTGCGCCGGCGCTAGGCCTTGACGACGGGCAACGGCGGCCGGTAATAGACTGGTGCAAGAAACCAGATTCTAAATCCGGCCGACCATTTGCCGCAGGGCCATAACCCGGTTCTTCACCGGCGGGTGGGTGGCATATACTCCGGCCAAAGTAGCGGAAAGGCTTTGCTTATGCGAAGGTTCGGCTATGCACAGGCTGCCCATCATCGAGCAGCCATCCATTGTGCTTACGAACGGGTTTTTCGATATCTTCTGCAGAGCGCGCGCCAAAGCGTCCGGGTTGCGCGTGATTTGGGCCGCGGTTGCGTCGGCCTGGTATTCGCGCCGGCGCGACAGCGCGCACCGGATTATCGGAGCGATGAGTATCCCGAACACCAGGCACGCCACTCCGGCCGTCAGTATGACCAGCTGAGCCTTGCCGCCGCCCCTGGACCTTCCGCGGGTGCTGCGCAGCGTCGTGCGCAGCAGCACTTCGCCAATGACGGAAAACATCGCGACCCCGGTGACCACCGTGACCATCAGCCGGGTGTCGCGGTTGCCGATATGTGCAAGTTCGTGC
>WRDZ01000018.1 GCA_009779595.1 Alphaproteobacteria bacterium
CATGCCAACCGCCGTGCTTTGCAGCTCGGTCGCAGCAGACGCGACGCTGCTGACTATACCTCCAACGCTTTTATCAAAGTCGTCTGCCACTTTTAGCATGGAAGCTTTCTGCGCTTCTTTCATGGCCTCGACTTCCGACAATTTGCCCTTAAAGCTGTCAGTAGCCCGTCCTAAAGAACCAATCTCATCCTTCCTGGACATCACGTTCGGCGCGACGGTAAAACTGAAGTCATTGTTTTGCAGTTTCTGGATGTACTGTTCTATGGTTCTAATCGGGTTCAGCATGCGCCTTAGCAGTATGCCAATCGCCACGACCGCAGCAAGGGTAACCAGTATGGAAATCAAAAGCAGCCTGTATGCGACCGCTTTTATTTGCGCTTCGGAAATAGAAGCGGGCGTGCCCAGGAACAAGATGCCGATTACATTCCCCCGGTCATCTTTTATCGGCCTATATATGGCATAGTAACGGACGTCTTGGATGGTGGCCTCTCCCAAATAATCCCTGCCATCCCTTAAAACAGTATCGTATATCGGACCGGCGGCAAGCCTGGTCCCCACCAAACGCCTGCCGTTTGCATCGGTAATGTTGGTGGACACACGTTCGTCCCTTTGGAAGATGGTCGAAACCTGGCCGGTAATGTCCTTCATCATATCGGTATAGTAATAATCGCCCCGGACCTGACGGTCGCCCAGGAAAAGGTCGCCATTTTCGTTAATATGGAACCTGCGGTTCAACGTACCGCCGCGGGATATGCTTTCGAACATATACATGGATTGGAGCTGACTCGTGCGGACGGAGTCGTACATGACATTGGCAACAATCATTTCCGCGGTCACGATAAGCCCGCCGGACAAAGCCACGACCATACCAAGAACCCATAACAATATTTTCAAAGACAGACTCATGATACCTCTCCCTTAATAATCATTAATTATAATTTTGTATTAGAAAAGTTTAAAAATTTATTTATTTTAATATAATTAATTATAAAACCGGACTGCCGCCATTTGCCATAACATTTCCTTTTATGATAATTAAATTACAGTTTGACGGAATAAAAAACCGGCCTATTGCCATGCCTTTCCTTTTATGGTAATTAAGTTATAACTTAACCTAACCATAAGGCAAAACATGAGCAAAACAACAAACACCAAAAAGCGGCGCAGGATTATGGCGCGTTTTTTTACGGCGCTGGCACGCGGGATTCTGCGTTTCGGGCTTAGACGATGGCTGGTGAAACGGCTGTTGAACTTCCTGTACAAGATTGAAATCAACGGCATGGAGAACTTCAAGAACCTGCCTGGAGGAGCGCTGATTGTGGTCAACCACACCTCGTTCCTGGACGCGGCGCTTCTGTGGGTTTACCTGCCGCGCGACGTGTTTTTCGCGGTCAACTCGAACGCGGTCAACGGGTGGTGGACCAAGCACCTGCTGCGTTTGGGCAAGCCTCTTCTTATCGACCCGACGAACCCGGCAAGCGCAAAATCCATAATCGACGAGCTGAAAAACGGCGGCAGGGTGATTATTTTCCCGGAAAGCCGCGTATCGACGACCGGCGGGCTGATGAAGGTATTCCCCGGCCCGGCGGTAATAGCCGACCACAGCGACGCGGACATACTGCCCATATGCATAGAGGGGCTGCAGTACTCGGCTTTCGGATATTTCGCCAAGCGCCTGCGGGTCAAGCATAAAGCCAAGGTATCGATGACCGTGCTGCCCGCCCGCAAGCTGAACGTCGGGGAAGATGACTCCGGGCGCGACCGCCGTGTTGTGGCCGTCGAGAAACTGCAAAGCATGATGTGCGAAATGAAATTCCTGGCAAGCAACCTGGACCAGTCGCTGTTCGAAAAGATGGTCGACGCCTCGCACCTTGTGGGGACACGCAAGGAGGTGTTGGAGGATATCAACAGGAAACCCCTGACTTACAAGAAAATATTCACCGGGATTTTCGCGCTTGGAAGCCGGTTCAAGAAAGACACTGCGGCCGGCGAGCACGTCGGGCTGATGATGCCCAACTCGAACGCGGGGGCTGTGGCGTTCTTCGCCATACAGGCCGCGGGACGGGTGCCGTGCATGATTAACTTTTCCGCGGGCCGGCGCAACGTTGTCGCCGCCTGCCAGGTCGCCGGGCTGAAAATCGTTTACACGGCAAGGCAGTTCGTTGAAAAGGCGGACCTTGGGGAAATCGTCGAGGCCATGACCGAAGCCGGCGTCCGCATTGTTTACCTTGAAGACGTGAAGGCTGAACTGGGGCTTGGCGCCAAGCTGGGCGCGCTTTGGAAAAGGCGCAGGCCCCTGCGCTATGCTGCGCGCACCAAAGGCAGCGACCCTGCGGTCATACTGTTCACATCAGGCTCAGAGGGCAAACCCAAAGGCATAGTGCTAAGCCACTCGAACATCCTGGCGAACTGTTTCCAGGCAACCGCCATCTTCGACCTTGGGGTGCTTGACGTGTACTTCGGTTCCATGCCGATATTCCACTCTTTGGGGATGACCGGGTGCATGGTCCTGCCGCTTGTCACGGGAGCCAAAGTGTTCATGTACCCGTCGCCCCTGCACTATCGCATTGTTCCGGAAATGATTTACGAGTCGAATGCCACGATATTCTATGGCACGGACACGTTCGTCAACAACTATGCCAAGGTCGCGCACCCGTACGACTTCCACTCGGTGCGCTATGTTGTGGCCGGGGCGGAAAAGGTGAAGGACGAAACGTTCAATGTTTGGTGCAACGATTTCGGCCATCGCATCATAGAGGGTTACGGCGCCACGGAAACGGCTCCGCTTCTATCCATAAACACGCCGATGCATTTCCGCAAGGGCACGGTCGGACGGCTGCTGCCGGGTATACAGGCGCGGCTTGAGCCGGTCGAGGGCATAACCCAAGGCGGCCGCCTGGTCGTCAAGGGGCCCAACGTCATGCTGGGCTATGTCAAGCCTGACTCGCCGTATGAAATAGTGCCGCCGGTGGACGGCTGGTACGATACCGGCGACATCGTGGAAATCGACGACGACGGGTATGTGAAAATCGTCGGCCGGGCGAAAAGGTTTGCCAAAATCGCAGGGGAAATGGTGTCCCTGCCCGCGGTCGAGGCCGAGATGGAAAAGCTGCGTCCCGAATTCTCGCACGCGGCTGTGGCTGTGCCGGACGAGCGCAAGGGTGAGCGCATAATCCTGTTCACGACGGACAAGACGGCAGAGCGCAGCGCTGTTGCCAAGGACTTCCGCGCTGCCGGCGTGGGCGAGCTTAGCACGCCAAGCGAGGTGCGTTTCATAGAGGAAATCCCACTTATGGGTTCGGGAAAGACGAACTATGTCCTGCTGAACGAGATGGCGCTGGAGCCGACGCCCTAGGCTAGGCCGTAACCGTTCTTGCGCGATACGCTTGGTCCCACCGGATAATCTCTTCAATCAGGGGGCGCAGGCTTTCGCCCAGGACGGTCAGGGTGTACTCGACCCGCAGCGGCATCTGCGCATATGCCGTGCGTATCAGCAAGCCATGCTTTTCCAGTGCCTTAAGGTTCGAGGTCAGGACCTTCTGCGTAACGTCGCCGACCTGGCGCTTAAGCTCGCTGAAACGTTTGGTCCCGTCCATCAGGCTGTACAGTATCATCAGCCGCCACCGGCTGCCAAGCAAATCCGTCATTGTGCCTATTGCCGTATCGTGCTGCTTGTCCATATCAGAAAGCCTCCTGTTAGGTTTCCCTGAAGAAACCAAGTGCCTGAAAAGTGCCTACTTCACATAGTATAATAAATTGGTATAGTTAGCAAGTGTGAATAATGTGAATATTTTTTTACAAGGACAAAAACATGAAACATATGAAAACGGCGGTTACCAGCCTTTCTTTGGTTGTCTTAAGCGCAAGCGGCGCATGGGCCAGCGGGTACCAGCTTAACCAGTACTCGACGACGGGCTTGGGGCGCGCGTTTGCCGGAGTCGGTGTTGTCGGGGACGATTTTTCGGCCATCGCGTTCAACCCGGCCGGCATGACGCTGAAAGGTTCCGGCTTCCAGCTTGGAGCCACGACCATACAGCAGCGCGCGAACGTCAGAGGTTCAGTAGATAGCCTCGGCCTCCCCCCGGACCCAGTAGGGCCTTACGGCCGCATGCGCGTGTACCCCACCCTGCCCCACGGTTTTGCGCAATACAAGGTCAATGAAAACGTGTATCTGGGCATCGGGGTATTCAATTCGTTCGGACTGGGGACGTCATATAATGCCGACTGGTTCGGCCGCTGGCACGGAACATCAAGCAGCCTTAAAGTTGTCGATATTGCCCCGGCCGCAGCAATAAAAGTGAACGACCAGTTATCGCTGGGCGCGTCAGTGATTGCCCGCTATGTACATGGCGACCTGAAAAACGAACTGATTGTCCCAGGGTCCGTAAACCGCATGGATTTGGACGGTTGGGAATGGGCATACAATTTCGGCGTGATGATTGAACCAATCAAAGGCACCCGCCTGGGCGCGGCATACCAGATGAACACCGCGCAAACTGTAACGGGCGTCCACTCCATCAGAGGAACCGGGGGCTTTCTTGCGCCCGACGTTGTGGACGGAAGCTGGCGCGGCACTTCGACAATGAAGCTTCCCGACATATTCACCCTATCGGCGCACCAGAAAATCGGCGATAAATTCGGATTGTCCGGTTCAGCGCGGTGGACAAAGTGGAACGTGTTCGATTATTTCATACTGCGTTCGGACCGCGACCCGAACCCCATAATCATAGACGAACTTTGGAAAAACACATGGACGTTCATCATGGGCTTGGATTATTACCATTCGCCGGCATGGACGTTCCGCACCGGCCTGGGGTACGACCCCACGCCTATCAGAAGCCCGGAATACCGCACTGCGCGAATCCCGGACTCAAGGCGTATCTGGACGTCAATCGGCGCGTCGTATAAGTTAAACAACTTCACGGTCGACATGGGTTTCGCGCACCTGTTCATGCGTAAAGCCAGCCTCTATAACCTTGACGACATGACTAATTCGCGCATCGATGCGCGGACCAGCAGTTTCAGCAATATGTTCTCGCTGGCGCTGCAGTACGACTTTTAAGGCCGGCTGGCACGGGTTGCCAAGGTTAAGAAAACGCCGGGAATTCCCCGGCGTTTTTGTTGTAGCAACCCTAAATATCCTAATCCTGCGGTTCTTGTGGCGGGGTTTTCAAGAAATATTTCCTTCTGCGGCCGTTCCCGTCCTTGTCAATGACTCCATGTTTCATCAAGCCGCCTAAATCCCTTTGCAACGCAAGAGGGCAAATCTTCTTATTGAAATGCCTGTCAACATGGACCTGCAGAAGAGCTTTTGAAGCAGGGCTATGCCTGGATAAAAGCTGCAATACGGCGTTTTGCCTGTCGCTGAACATAAAACACCTCCTTTTGGAACTGTCGCATAAAAGTAACACCGGGCGCGCCGATTCGTCAAGGTGTTTAATTTATATAATCTTTTCCGGACAAATGCGGGTATTTCCAGCGCCTATAACCGCAGGCGCGACGAGATGGCTGTTTGCAGCGTGTTGTCGTCCAGGTAATCAAGCTCTCCGCCGACAGGGATGCCGACAGCCGGCTGCGAAACCGTGACGTGCGGCGCGACCTGCCTTATCTTCTCGGCTATGTAATGGGCCGTGGTCTGGCCCTCGATTGTTGCGGGCAGCGCGATTATCACCTCGGTCAAGAGGCCTGCCTGGACATCGGCCTGGACGCGGTCCTGCAGCCGCTTTATGTTCAGGTCGTCCGGAGTTATCCCGTCGAACACCGAAAGCAGCCCGCCCAGCACGAAATACCGCCCCTTGAACACCGCGGCCTTTTCCAAGGCCCACAGGTCGCTTACATCGGCGACAATGCACAAAATCTCGTCGCGCCTTAGGGCGTCGCTGCAGATATCGCACGGATTGCCAACCGTCAGGGCATTGCAGGACGAACATTCGCTTACCTCTTCCTGCATAAGGGTTATGACCGACACCAGTTCCTGCGCGCTCGTCGTGCGGTTCTTCATCAGGTGCAGGGCGATTTTCCGGCCGGATTTAGGACCTATGCCCGGAAGCCGGCTGATGACGCGTATCAAGTTCTCAACCGTGTTCATCTTCCCCGCCTTCCGAATCAGGCGACGGCTCGTCATTTGCGCTGACTTTGCTGATGTTCGCGCCGGCAAACATTGACAAGGCTTCCTTCACCAGCGGGTCTTTCGCGGCCTGCTGCTTGATTTCCTTGTCTTTCTTGTCAATCTGCTCTTTCAGCGTCATGGCGCCGCCTCCGCTGCCAGCCGCCGCAGAGCTTTCAACCTTGATATTCCACGGCTTCCCCGTCCATTGCTGAAGTTTCGCCTGCAAGTCCAGTATCAGCCCTTTGGGAGCGTCCGGTTCAAGGCTGCACTGTATGGCTCCATCGGCAAAGTCGCTTACCCTGACATAGTTCTGCAGGTTGTATGTCAAAATCCCTTCGCCCTTGCTGTCCGCGTAATCGGCCACTTCCATAAATGTTTTGAACACATGCGACCCTGCCGCGGCCTGCGGCTGTTGCTGTTGCGGGGCACGGACCGCTGCTTGCGCTTGCGCGGGCTCCTGCTGGACAATCCCGGTCATATAGATAATCCGCAGCATCAGCATTTCCAGCGCATGCAGGCTGTTCGGAGCGATTTTTATGTCGGACAATCCTTTAAGCAGAGCCTGCCATATTATCGCCAAATCGGCCATGCTTGCGTCCGTAAATCCGGCGACTTCGCTGTCCTTGAAGCCAAGTTTCGCCCGCGTGGTCTTATAGTTCAATTCCAGAAGGTCGCTTATTATAAGATATGGCTCGCCGCCGTTGGTGTGGATATTCTGCACAATCGCCAAAGCTTCCTCGCTGTTACCCGACATCAAAGCCTTGAACAGCCGGACGCTTAAAGTGCGGTCCGACATGCCAAGCATGTCCTTTACCGCGTCGGTTTCTATCTTTCCCTGCCCGTACACCACGGCCTGGTCCAGCAGCGACAGGCTGTCGCGCGACGAACCGTCGGCAGCCTTGGCGATTATTTCCAGAGCAGCGCTTTCGGCTGGTATTTGCTCTATATCCACCAGTTTTTGCATATGGGCGGCCAACGCTTCGCTGTCTATACGCTTAAGGTCGAACCGCTGGGTGCGCGACAGGATTGTCACCGGAACCTTGCGGATTTCCGTGGTGGCGAATATGAACTTGACATGCTCGGGCGGCTCTTCCAGCGTTTTCAGCAGTGCGTTGAATGCGCTTTTCGACAGCATATGGACTTCGTCGATTATGTACACCTTGTAACGCGCCATGACCGGCTTGTACATGGCCGCGTCGATGATTTCACGCATATTGTCCACGCCGGTGCTGGACGCGGCGTCGATTTCCACCACGTCGATATGGCGGTCCTGGGCAATGGCGATGCAGGTGTCGCACTTGCCGCATGGATTGCCCGAAACCCCGCTTTCGCAGTTCAAGGCCTTGGCTATGATGCGCGCCGAAGTAGTCTTCCCAATGCCGCGTATTCCGGTCAGCATATACCCGTTGGCAATACGGTTCGATGCGAACGCGTTGCGCAGGGTCTGCACAAGGACGTCCTGCCCTATAAGGTCGTCGAATGTCTGCGGGCGGTATTTTACCGCAAACACCTTGTATTTACTGTCTTCCCGGTTTGCCATAAGCAGACAATAGCACAACGAAAGTTGTGTTTCAAGACTCAGTCAACAATAGGTTGTGAATAAGAACCCGGCAAAGAGCCTATTTTTCCAAGCAGGTAATCTATGTCAGTTGTCAGCAGGTTTATGTTCTGCTCGACGTCCACCTGGGTCAGTATGCGCTCTATCACGCGGCGAGAAAACCTGGCCTGGTCGTCCTCAAGGCCGTCGAAATCGGTTTCCTTGACCACGTCGACAGCCGCCCTGAACGCCGGATAAAGGTTTCCGGGCATCTTCGCCTTCTCATAAAGGCTTTTAAGCCCCAGCCGGCCGGCATCATATATAAGCAGCCTTACGTTGTGAACAGGTACGGAAGCCAGTTCGGACAGCGCGTTCTCGAAAAACGAGGTTTCGCCCATGCACAGCGACCGCAGCATTATGGACGGCGTAAGGCGGCGCTGGTCTATCAGCTCTCTTACAAGGCTGCGGATCTGCTCGTCCTCGGCGCCATGCGAAAGCCCTATCATTGTCTTGTCGCGCGAGCTTAGCACCAGATTGCTTACAACGTCCGTGGGCAGGTCGTATGTGGCCACGATATACCTTTGCAGCTCTCCGGAAACCTTGTCAATCAGCCTGGCGGTGATGTTTATGGGGAT
Source organism: Alphaproteobacteria bacterium (assembly GCA_009779595.1). Lineage (GTDB taxonomy): Bacteria > Pseudomonadota > Alphaproteobacteria > WRDZ01 > WRDZ01 > WRDZ01. The sequence goes on from WRDZ01000018.1 coordinate 8,282, forward strand.
ATTCTTGCGGCGTATAAGCGGAGTGTGGAACTTCACGTTGTCATCGCCGAACCTGTCAAGGACGCGGTTGAACCCCTGCTCGTCAATCACGGCGCCGTCGTTGGACACCAGGGCAAGGACCGCGCGTTCTTTCCCTTCTTCTATCAGCAGTTTCGACAGCTTTTCTTCCACCGATTTGCGCGAGGCGACAGCCACCTGCTTGTCTTCGTCGCCGGATTTGACTATGCCCACAAGGTCGTCAAGCGTAAGCGTCGGCGAGTGCTGGATGAAAGGGTTGGCGATTTCGGCCTTGTCCGAGGCTATGGCCTTGGCTATATCATGCGGCAGAATCGCGGTCGTGCACAGGTTGGTCGAAAGAACCTTGCGAACCCGCCCTTCTATGTCCTTCAGCATTATCCTGAAGATATCCTCGGCTATGTTCTTCTCATCCACAGAGAACTGCCCGTCGACAAACTGCTTGGACAGCTTGTCCGCAGTGTTAAGCCGGTTTTCGACATCAGGATTCTTAAGCAACAGCTCTATGTCATGATGGGAAAGCTTCGAACCCATATACAGCTTATCTGGCATATCTTTTAATCCCAAACCCATTTAAAAAGTTAATACATATCTGATTGTATATTATTAAACGATTACTGTTAATAAAAAGTTACTTTACATTGATAAAAGCTTGCCAAATATGCATATTTTTATTGCAAAAAACCGTATTTTATGGTAGAATCAGTTAAATATTTCGGAGTCAACGGCCATGGGAACAGTTAAAGATAAAATAGAGATTTACAAGCACGTGCGAACGCCATCGCTTTCCAAAAGCGAGGCCGAGGAACGCGCGGCGGCTTTGGCGGGTTTCAGGGTGATTTCATCGTTC
>WRDZ01000019.1 GCA_009779595.1 Alphaproteobacteria bacterium
CCTGTCCGCGGGGCTGCTTGCCACGGCCGGGAGGTTAAGCGCCATCATAGGCAAGGACAGGGTTTTGCTATAAACCGGTTGCGTTGCGCCGCAAAGTCTGCTATCTTCAAAAACCAGTGGTACATTTTCGCCTCACAAGGAAGACCTATGCAGATAGATGAACAAAAACAGACGATTATAACGGGCCTGATTTTCGCCCTGGCCACCTTCATGCTGCTGCAGATAATATTCGGCCCGTCCCCGATGCAGCCTGTGCAGCAGCCGGCGCCCCCGCCGCCGTCCGTGCAAGAGGTCCGCATTCCCGGCGCCATGCCCGTGAACACGGGAATCGCGACCCGGCAGGTCACTGTCCCGCAAGAGGTTCCGCTGGAAAACTCGCACATAAGGGGCATGGTCGAGCTGGTTTCCGGCGACATCACGGACCTGGAACTTCTGAAGTTCAGGGAAACCATACAGCCGTACAGCCCGAACGTGGTGCTGCTGGACAGGAACTATACCGTGGAAACCGGGCTGCTTATCGACGGCGTGCCGGTGCACACACAGTGGCGCGCTCCCAAGGACGCGCGGATTTCCGCGGACAGGCCGCTTGAGATAACCGCCGTTTTCGGCGACGTGACCGTGCGGCGCACGTACCAGCTTGACGACAAGTACATGCTGCGGATAACCGACAAGGTCACCAACAACGGCAAGCAGGCGGTAAGCGTGTCCCAGGCCGGCGACATATGGCGCACCGTGCCCAGAAGGCTTGAGGCCGGGGCGGTACACCAGGGCCTGATAGGCTTTTTCAACAACAGGCTGAACGAAGTCAAGTACGACAAGCTGGAAAAAGAGTCCGTCATGGACTTTTCCATCGTGCAAGAGGGATGGTTCGGGGTAAGCGACAAGTTCTGGATGTCCGCGTTCGCCCTGCACCAGCCCGCCAATGTGCGGTTCGCGTTCGAAAGGGCGGCCGCGCCGGGAGCCGCGAACGCGGTGCGGGCCTCGTTCATCGCCGAGGGGCAAAGCATAGGGCCGGGGCAAAGCCACGAAGCATCGATACTTCTGTTCACGGGCGCCAAGGATTTCCGCATACTTGACCTTTACCGCGACAAGTTCGACATCGGGCGCTTCGACCTTGCGATAGATTACGGCTGGTACTATATCCTGACCAGGCCTTTGCTGATGGCCCTAAGCCATGTCAACGGCTGGGTCGGCAACATGGGCGTGACCATACTTATACTTGCCCTTTTGCTGCGCATAGCCATGTTCCCGATAACGCAGAAGGCGTACGTCAACACCAACAGGATGCGCGAGCTGCAGCCCAAGATAAAGCAGATACAAGAGCAGTACGCCGGCGACCACATGCGCATCCAGCGCGAGATGATGGCCCTTTACAAGCTGTACAAGATTAACCCCGCGTCGGGCTGCCTGCCGCTGCTGATACAGATACCCGTGTTCTTCGCCCTGTACAAGGTGCTGGTGATTTCAATCGAGCTGCGGCACGCCCCGTTCATATGGTGGATACACGACCTTAGCGCTCCGGACCCGACTTCGGTGCTGACGCTGTTCGGCCTTATACCGCTGCCGCTGCCCGCGTTCCTGGACATCGGCCTGTGGCCGGTGCTGATGGGCGCCACCATGTTCCTGCAGCAGAAGTTGTCGCCGCAGCCGACCGACAAGGTGCAGGCGCGCATATTCAAGTTCCTGCCGCTGGTGTTCACATTCATGCTGGCCCAGTTCGCCAGCGGGCTGGTCATCTACTGGACGTGGAGCAACATCCTGGGCATAATCCAGCAGAAGTACATGACCCGCCGCCACGGGGCCCGTCCCTGATGCGCGTTGAGTTCCTGGGCAGCTTCCCGGACGCGGCCATGATGCCGGACACGGGGCTGGGCGAGGTGGCTTTCATCGGCCGTTCCAACGTGGGCAAGTCGTCGCTGCTGAACGCTATAGCCGGGCAGGCGGTGGCGCGGGTGTCGCAGACTCCCGGCCGCACGCAGATGATAAACATGTTCAGGCTGGACGGCAAGACCGTGCTGGTCGATTTGCCCGGGTACGGATATGCCAAGGCCAGCAAGGCCGACGTGGCCGCATGGCAGGACATGATGCGCGGATACTTGGGGGCGCGCGCGGCTTTGCGGCAGGTGCTGCTGCTGATAGACAGCCGGCACGGGGCAAAGCAGATAGACCTTGACTTCATGGCCGCCCTGGACAAAAGCGCCGTGGCTTACGCGCTGGTGCTGACCAAGATAGACAAGATAAAGGACCCTGACGCGGTGGTGAAAGCCGCCGAAGCACTGGCGGCCAAACACCCGGCGTGCTTCCCAAGCGTGTTCGCCACAAGCGCCGAGAAAAAGATGGGCATAAAGGAAGTGCGTGACCTGGCGACGGGAAAATAGGGTATTGTAAAAATTGATGATAAGAAGCGCAGTCCGTCCGGGCAAGCGCCAAAGCTCGCGGTAAGCGAGCGACGCGCGCCGCCTATGGGCGGGCGGACGCGCGTGTCCTGCGGACCGCCTGGCGGAGCCGCTGTCGCGGCAGGCTTTGAATTTCCTATATCACGCCGCCGTCGTACGGGTTGAAGTTAAGTATCAGGTCGCGCCACCTTAGATAATCGCCGCCGTACAGCCTGGCCAGTATCCGGAACGGCGAGTTGTCGCCCAGCTGGTCGCATATGTGCACGGCCCGGCGCGCGCTTTCGGCAACCGCGCGGAAAGCCGGGTCGTTCCTTAGCCGCGACGTGTCCTGTATTGCCACCGTCTTCACCGTGCCGTCCCGGTTCAGCTGCACGTTTATCACGGCCACCATGTTCTTCACGCCCGCCACCCCGGGGTCAATGTTCCAGCAGCTGCGCAGCTTGATGGCTATGGCGTCGCGCTCGGACACGGAAAGCCTCATTTCCCTGTCGCCGATGCCCACGCCGGCGGCGCCGGCGCCGCCTTGCGGGGCCGGAGGCTCCTTGTCAAGCGAGGCAAGCAGGCTGTCAAGCCTGTAGACCCTTGGCTGCGGCGCGGGCGGTTCGGGCCTTGGCGGCTGGGGCGGCGCGGGCGTGGGCCTTGGCGGCTCGGGCCTTTGCGCGATAAGGTTGTCCAAAAGGTTGCTTAGCGCTTCCCTGGGGGTAGCCTGGTCTATCTGGACCTGCGCGTCGGACGGGGCCTGCCTTCCGGCCTGGGGCAGGATGGGCTGTTCCGCGGATACGACCCTGCCCGTGTCCGGCAGGTTCGTCATATCGCCGATTTCCACCTCGGACAGGTCTATGAATATGGGAATCGAGGCCACAAGGAACGGGTCCTTGCTGGTGAACGACAGGTCAAGGGTCAGCAGGGTCAATATGACGACATGCCCCAAAACAGACAGCAGCAGAGATTTGTCCTTGACTATCACTGCGACATGTTTCTCCAATGCTGGGCATCGGTCTTCAGGCCGATTTGGGTATAGCCCGCGGACCGCAGGCGGCCCATAAGCTCTATCACCTGGCCATAGGAAACGGTCCTGTCCGCGCTGATGATGACGCGCACGTTCGGGTTGGCGCCCCTTATGGCCCTGATTTTGGCGACCAGGTTTTCGGGCTCCACCGCCTCTTCCCCGATGAATATGACGCCCTCCCTGTTAAAGCTGATGTTCAGGGCCGCGTCCCCTTCTTCCAAGGGCCTGTTGTCGGCGCTGGGCAGGTCCAGCGGTATGCCCGTGGTTATCATCGGAGCCGTGACCATGAACAGCACCAGCATGCTGAACATGACGTCGACCATCGGCGTCATGTCCATGCGCGCCATATAGCGCGAGCTTACGCGCTTGCGCAGGCGGAGCTTCATCTGCCCCGCCTTGGGCCCTGCCCGGCCGTCGAGTCAAGCCTGCGGGTGAGTATGCTCATTATCTCGGTGCTGAAGTTTTCAAGCCTTTTGGCTATCTTGTCTATGTCGCCTGACAGCTTGTTGTACGCCAGGACCGCGGGGATGGCCGCGATAAGCCCCATGGCCGTGGTGTAAAGCGCCTCGGCTATGCCAGGGGCGATGACTATAAGGTTGGTGTTCCCGCTTGCCCCGATGGAGTGGAACACGTTCATCACGCCCCACACCGTGCCGAACAGCCCCAGGAACGGGGCGACCGCCCCGGTGGACGCCAGGAACCCCATCTTGACCTCAAGCTTGGACAGCTCGCGGTCGATGGCAAGGTCTATGTTGCGGTCGACCCTCTCCTGCGTGTTCGAGCCGAAGTTGTCGCCGTTCTCGCCGGCCGAGCGCCGCCATTCCTTCATGGCCGCCATGAAGACCGCGCTCATGGGGTCGGTCGACTTCTTCAGGCTGTCGTACAGCGTGTCCAGCGACGTGGCCTGCCAGAACTTTTCCTCGAACTTCTTCATGCCGCGGCGCACGGATTTAAGCAGCATGACCTTGTCTATTATTATCGCCCACGACCAGACCGAGGCCAGCAGCAGGATGACCATCACGAATCTGGTCATAAGGTCCACGCTGGTCAACAGACCGAACAGCGACATTTCATTGGCAATTTGGGAATCCATAGTTTTATCCTTAAGATTATCGGGTTGAAGCACTTCAAACATTATTAAACAGAGCGGACAAAAAAGCAAGAAAAGAAATCGGCAAAAAACGTTAGCCAAATGTTAATAATTTTTTGCAACGATTGGAAGAGGACGCCCTTAAAGTTTTACGGAGATTTATTATGCCAAGAGTCAACAACGCGCCACAGAAGTTCGGATATGCTCAGGCCCGCGCGTCAAGGGGATTTAACAAGATTGAAGTAGGGTACGCCATTATGATGGTGCGCACCTTCGGCGGGGACGAAAGGCTTAGGGTGTACCGCAAGCTGGCGTCGCTGCTGAGGAACAGGTTCTCGCTGATGGACGCGCTTGAGCGCCAGTACGCCATTGTCACCGAAAACGGCAAGAAGCCGGGCGAGCCGTGGGCCATAGCCGTGGCCATGTGGATAGCCAAGCTGCGCAACGGCGCCACATTTTCAGAAGCCATAAAAGGGTGGGCCCCTGCAAGCGAGCGTCTTATGCTTTCCGTGGGCGACGTGTCGCGCCTGGAAATGGCCCTGCTGAACCTTATCAAGGTGACCGAGGGCATAAAGCGCATGAAGGGCCCCATAATCAGCGCTTTGTCGTACCCGTCGTTCCTGCTGCTGCTTACGATACTCATTATATGGGGTGCGGGCGCGTTCATCGTGCCGCCCATGGTTGAAGTGGCGCCGGACGTAAGGTGGACCGGAGCTGCCAAATCATTGGCCTGGCTGGGGGAGTTCGTGGACGACCATTGGCTTATGATGTTGTTGTTCTTCCCGCTCCTGTTCCTTATATTGTTCTGGACGTTCGGCGCGTGGAAAGGCCCTTTGCGCGCGTACGTGGAAGGCATACCGCCGTACTCTATATACCGCATATTCGTGGGCGTGGGCTGGCTGCTGTCGCTTTCGTCGCTGGTCAAGGCGGGCACCCCGGTGTCCAAGGCCTTGCGCAGCCTGCGGTCGGACGCGTCGCCGTACCTTATGTACCGCATAGACAAGACTCTGCTTTTCATAAACAACGGCGACAACCTTGGCGACTCTTTGTATAAGACCAAGCTGCATTTTCCCGACAAGGAAATCATCGGCGACTTGCGCATATATTCGGAACTTGACAACTTCCAGGAATCGCTTGGGCAGGTTGCCTATGACTGGCTGGAAACCAGCATCGAGGACGTCGCCAACAAGGCGGCCGTGCTGAACACCGTCGCAATCCTGTTCGTTGCGGCGACTATTGCGTGGGTCGTTTGGGGCATGTTCGACATGCAGAACCAGATGGTTGCTGCCGGCATGTAAGGTGCCAAAACTGCTTTTATAATAGTATGCCGCGACAGCGGCTTCCGCCAAGCGGTCTGCAAGACACGCGCGTCCGCCCGCTCCAAGGCGGCGCGCTTCGCTTCGCCATACGGCTCGCTTTGGCGCTTGCACGGGCTCCCGCGCTTACCAAAACCCCGCTTTTTCCGGTTGGCACAAGTTTTGCATCGTCTCTAGTGAAAACGGTTAATAAACTCTTAAGAATCGGCGGTTTTCTGGCGTTTCCCCAAAAAACTGTGGATAAAGACAGAAAAAGCTTTTTGCCGAGTCGGGTGATGTTTATAGTCAAGACAGAGGTGCTATACAAAGTGATAACTATAACCACGGCAAAGATGTTGTTAAGGCGCATAGCTTGCTCGTACCGGCAAAGGAAGACGTTTTTCACGGCTTTGGGGGCCGGAGCGCTTATCGGCACCATGGCCGTGCTTGGCGCCAAAGCGGTGTCCGCGTCCGGCCATGCGTCGAATGCGCCCACGGGGCAGATTCGCGGGCTTAGGGGCGTGCGCTCGCCGGTGTACTTAAGCCGGACAAGCTATGCGTTCGGCACCAACAACGGCTTGCAGGTGAGCTATTGGGAAAACGACGACATGATGCCGTTTTTCGGCGGTCCGCCGCCCGTTGACTTCCATCAGCAGCACATGGGTTCCCCTTCGCATAATTCCCACCAATATTTGGCGATGGATTTCCCGCCCCCACCTAATTCGCCGCCGCCTTTGCCGCCGTTTGTGGCGCCTCCGTCGGGTTTGGGGCCTGATAACGGCCAGTTCGTGCCGCCGCCGCCTGTTTTTGACCACGGGCACGGTATGCCGATGAACGGCATGCAGATGAACCATCATGCGGACCAATTTGGGCAGCCCGACCCGTTTTTCGGCGGTCCGCCGCCCATGCCGCCCATGATGCCGCCCGCGGGCATGCCGATGCATTCCGGGCAGCCTGACCCGTTTTTTGCCGATTCGCAGCCTGTATGCGAGACCTGTCCGCCCGCGATGCCGTTTGCCGCCCCTGTGGCCATGCCCGCGCCTCCTGTACAGCCGATGTTCCCGCCAATGCCGCCTCCGCCCGTGTCCAACAGCGGTTTTGCCCAGGCTTTCGGCGATTCGGGGACGCTGACCGCCGATGACGTGATGATTGTGCAGCCGGGGCAAGAGCAAGCGCGGGTTCCGGCTCCTGCCGCTCCTGTGGCCGCTGCCGCCAGGGCGCCGGCACCCCAAAGGGCGGCTGCCCCCAGAGTTGTGGAACAAGAGGTGGAATATCATAAAGTTCCCGTGGTCGACTTTACCATGGACGTGCCCGGCATCGGCGGCGGGTCGGCTGTCGGAGTCGGACCCGTTACGATGCGCAAGGTCGCAAAGCCGGTAAGAAGGCCGCCGGCCGCCGACAACGCCCTTTCCGCCCCGATGCCCGCCGGGCAGGGCGTGCGTATCGAACAGGGCGACTTTTTGCCGCCGGCCGTTGAGCGGCCTTCGCTTGCATCGGCCAGGGTCAAGTTCGGCGAAATGCGGCTGAATTTCAGGCCGGACAGCGCCGACCTTTCCATGTCGAACATCAGATGGCTGCAGGAATTCGCCGAATTCGCCGCAACCCAGGGGCGCGGCCAGCCCATAGAAATCCGCATAAGCATGGAAAACCCGCGGCTGCAAGCCAGGCGCCTGGCTTTGGTCAAGAACGCCATGCGGTCAAGCGGCGTGCCGGAAAGCCGCCTTATACCAATGGAAACCGGGCGCGCCGAAGACAGCTTTGTAATAACCCTGCTTCCAAGGCCTGACAACGATTTCGGAGGGTCTGGCCCAGCTCCGACGGAAAATATTTGGTAACTGTGGATAACTTTAGGCTTTTATTAATATATTCCTGTTACGGTCGATATAAAAGTAATACCACGCTGAGCTTGTTAAGGAGTAAAAAACATGGTGGGTTCAAAGACTTTTGGCGTAAGCTGTTTGATGATAGCCTTTACCGCGGTTCTCGCCGGGTGCTACCCGTATTATTATGAGGACGACAGATTTGGACGGGGGCGGCCGGACTACGGCTTTGCCCATAATGCGGATCCGAATTTCGGGATGTGGAGGGCTACTCCGCCGATGCCGCAAGGCCATATGGCGGCTTCTTACATGGACCACGGATGGGGCGGCCGCAGCGGCGGTTACGGTTTCATGCCCAGCCCAGGAGATTGGGGAACCCATTACGCTTATTATAACCGCGGCGGTGGCGGCGGTGGCGGCGGTTGGGGCGGACGGCCGGGATGGGCCGGAAGTTCGCATTTCGACCCATGCATAGGCGATGAAAATGCGGACATGTGGGGCGGCAGGTTCAGTTCGTACGAACTCTGCAGGCAAAGCAGATGGGCTCCCAGGCGCAATCCTTATTCGGCATGGGGCCAGCCGCAGTGGGGCGGCCCGCAATGGGGCCAGCCGCATTTCGGACACGGCATGCAGCCGCGTCACCCGCAGTGGGGCCAGCCGCAGCCTATGATGTCGATGAGGCCGATGATGCCGCCGCAGCAGCCCATGGGCATGTGGCAGCAGCCGTGCCATCCCGGCATGATGCAACAGCATTGCATGCCGCAGCCGATGAGGCCGATGATGCAGCCCCAGGGCATGGGCATGTGGCAGCCGCAGCCGATGATGATGCACCCGCAAAATCCGTCGCCGATGCCGATGGGCGGTTCGATGCAGGCGGAATTCCCCGGATTCATGGGGCAGCAGCAGGGCTTTTCACAGAATCACGGCGGTTCCAATATACAGGTTACGACCGGCGGCGGTTTTGTGGGCGGCGGCGATTGGATAGCCAACGAAGGCGACACCCTGAGGGCGCTGCTGCAGGAATGGGGCGACAGGGCCGGCTGGCGCGTGGTGTGGAGCTCGGACCGCGAGTACACGCTTGAAGCCGGTGCGGTGTTCCGCGGAGATTTCATTGACGTGACCTCGGCTTTGATAAGGGCTTTCGCGCGGGCCACTCCCGCGCCGCAGGCGACTTTCTATAGGGGCAACCGGGTCCTAGTAATAAATACACAGGAGAGCGAGAATGCTGACTAAGCATAACAAAGTGTTGTCAACTACGGTTAAGGTGCTTGCCATGACCTTCATGGTCGCGGCCTGCTATGTGCGACCCGCGGTTGAAAGCCAAATCCATACGGACGCAAGGGAAACGAACATGGCCCTGGACGAGATCAGAAGGCCGCGCCAAGCTGACCACAGCGTGCTGGACACCGTAAGGGCCAAAGACGACATATGGCTTGGCGACAGAAGCGTCCGCGCGAGCCTGGGAGACCCGCTGCCGTCGCGTTTCGAAACCAGCAACGGCGTCACAATGGTGCTGACCA
>WRDZ01000020.1 GCA_009779595.1 Alphaproteobacteria bacterium
CGCTTCAACCAGGAAGCCGGGCGCATCTCTTTGGGCCTCAAGCAGCTTGAAAACGACCCGTGGGTCGGCGTATCGTCGCGTTTCAGTGCCGGGCAGAAAGTCCGCGGCCGCGTGACCAACGTCGCCGATTACGGCGCGTTCGTCGAGCTTGAAGAGGGAATCGAAGGCCTTATCCACGTTTCGGAAATGAGCTGGACCAAAAAGAACATCCACCCGGGCAAGATACTGTCGGTTTCCCAGGAAATCGACGCCATGGTGCTTGAGGTCGACGAGGTCAAGCGCCGCATCTCCCTTGGCCTGAAGCAGTGCCAGGACAACCCGTGGAAGGCTTTTGCCGAAAGCTATCCGGTGGGCTCGGCCATCGAGGGTGAAATCAAGACCATAACCGAATTCGCCCTGTTCGTGAACATCGGGCCGGACATCGACGGCATGGTCCACCTGTCCGACCTGTCGTATGAGAAGTCGGGCGAAGAGGCTGTCAAAGAGTACGCCAAAGGCCAGATGGTCAAGACCAAGGTCATCGACATCGACCTTGAGAAAGAGCGCGTCGCCCTGGGCATCAAGCAGCTAAGCGTCCAAGGCGACGCCAGGGGCTCGGCAGCGAAAACGGCCGTGGCGGCCGGTGGCGGCGTCAGGAAGAACGACGTCGTGACCTGCACCGTGACCGAAGTCGCCGACCAGGGCGTTGAAGTCGAAGTCGAAGGCTTCAAGGGCTTCATCAAGCGCGCCGACCTGTCCATGGACCGCGAAAGCCAGCGGCCCGAGAACTTCGGCCGCGGCGACACCATAGACGCCAAAGTGCTGACGGTCGACGCCAAGACCCGCAAGCTGACGCTGTCCATCAAGGCAAAAGAGCTGGACGAACAGAAAGCTGCCTTGAAAGAGTACGGGCAGACCGACGACTCGGGCGCGTCGCTTGGCGACATACTGGGCGTGGCCATGGCCAAGGCCGCAGCCAAGAAGGCGGCCAAGGAAGACAAAGAGCCCAAACAGCCCGCCGCTGCAAAAGCGAAGGCGGCTGCGGCTCCCAAGGCAGCTCCCAAGAAAAAGGCCGCGGCAAAGAAGGAATAGCGGCCGCGCACGCCTATCCCCCGGCTGGCCCGCGCCAACCGGGGTTTTTTTATGGTTTATGAAAGCCTTTTGGCCCTATACGACGATATCTATGTACGACCCCGGCTGGGCGTTAAAGTTGTACTTCTTGCCGTTGACCATCTGGATGTCCGGCGACGCCTGCAGAATCGGCAAATTCCTTGCGGCCTGCGGCTGGGGTTCTTTGGCCTGGCTGCGGCCGTCTATCCGGCTGGCCTGGCGGCCTCCCAAAGCGTTGCCAAGTCCCGGGTTTGAAAAACCGTTTATGTTCACTGCCATTTTTTATCTCCTTTTAACCTAGTATTAGTTTATTTATGTCAGCATTGCAAGAACAATGCCAATATTTTTTACGGAGTCGCTTAATGAACGAAACCGAGCTTTTCATCCAGGCCTGCACGCGCATGTGCCACGATTTGGCGGGGGTAAGCGGGATAATCAACAACGGCCTTGAAATGGCCGCCGAATCGGCGGTGGGCGGGAAAATCGCCGAAAAGGACCTTGAGATGGTGCGGGCCCCAAGCCGTATCCTTGCCGACCGGCTGAAGTTTTTCCGCGCCATTCTTGGCCGCGGCGGGGCGGTTGCCGACCTGAAGACGGCCCAGGAAACCGCGGCTGCATATGTCAAGACCCTGGAAAACCAGGCCGCAAGCTTCGTTGTTGACTTCGCAAGCGTCCCAAGCGACCCCCAGCGGCTGCGCATGGCGCTTATCGCCGTGATGATAGCGGCCAATTCCCTTATCCGCGGCGGGCGCATATCCGTGCAGGGCGATTCGCAAAGCGTCAATGTCACGGGAAGCGGGGCCATGATAAAATTAAGCGATGAAAGCGAAAAATTATTGAACGGCCAGGACGGGATTCTTGACCCGCATACCGCGATTTGCGCGCTGCTGCGCCATTTCACGGCTATGGACGGCGGTTCCGTGAAAGTTGTAAAAAGTGACGAAAGCATTAGTTTGTTTATGTATTTTTAAAGTTTTGGGTATAGTATTTTAACAGGCTAAAGATTGTTGGAGTACGGATTATGATGACCGGTATTGAAGATTTGGGCGACCTGCTGGGGGATTTCCTTACGGAAACCACGGAAAACATTGCCGTTATAGACCAGGAACTTGTCGATTTAGAGCGCAACCCGAACGACAGGGACATACTGTCCGGAATATTCCGCCTTATGCACACAATCAAGGGCACATGCGGATTCCTGGGCCTGCCGCGCCTGGAAAAGCTGGCGCACGCGACCGAGGGCGTGCTTGACAAATTCCGCGGCGGCCAGCTGGAAGTCACTCAGGAAGCGGTTTCGGCCATATTCGGCAGCATTGACAAAATCAAGGAAATAATCGCGATTATATCCGAATCCAAGGCCGAGCCCGGCGGCGACGACTCAGACCTGATAGCCAGGCTGCACGCTTTGTCGGAAGGGGCGGTGGAAAAAGTCGCTGCGGTCGGCGTGATTCCCATAGAACTGGAAGTCGCCCAGGAACAGCCCGCGATAGTGGCGGCCCCGGCGGCGGCGAAGGTTGTGGAGGTCGCGCAGGTCCAGCCCGCAGTGGCTGTGCCCGTGGCGGCTCCGGCTACAGCGCCGGAAGAGGAAAGCTTCCCCGTGGCAGCCGAACTGCTTGCCGAAGTCGAGGCCGCGGTTGCCGGCGGCAAAAAAGCCGCGTCCGACACGGATATCGCCGCCGAAATGCAGGCCGAAAGCGCGCCGGCCGCGCCGCCTAAGCCGGCCGTTGCCGTCGAAATGCCCGCAGTAGCGGCGGCTCCGGTTGTGGCGGCGGCTCCGGCTACAGTGCCGGAAGAGGAAAGCTTCCCCGTGGCAGCCGAACTGCTTGCCGAGGTCGAGGCCGCGGTTGCCGGCGGCAAGAAAGCCGCGTCCGACATGGACATCGCCGCCGAAATGCAGGCCGAAAGCGCGAAGGTCGCGCCCAAGTCCGCCGCTGCCGCCGCCGCAAAGCCTGCGGCCGCCGAAGTGGCCCAGCCCGCCGCCACTGCCGCGGTCAACAAGGAAGAGGCCACGACCCTGCGCGTGAACGTGGACGTGCTGGAAGACCTGATGACCCTGGTGTCCGAGCTGGTTCTGACCCGCAACCAGCTGATGCAGCTTGTGCGCTCGGGCGCTGCGGGCGGCGCGAACGCGACGCTTACGACTCCGCTGCAAAGGCTGTCCAACATCACCACCGACCTGCAGGAAGGCGTGATGAAGACCCGGATGCAGCCTATCGGGAACGCCTGGTCGAAACTGCCGCGGATAGTGCGCGACCTTGCCGCCGAACAGCAAAAGAAGATAGAGCTTATAATGCAGGGTTCGGAAACCGAGCTTGACCGCCAGGTGCTCGAGCTTGTCAAGGACCCGCTGATACACATGGTCCGCAACTCGGCCGACCACGGCCTGGAATCCGCCGAGGAAAGGATAAAGGCCGGCAAGCCCGAAACCGGCAGGATAGTCCTTAACGCGTTCCACGAGGGCGGGCACATCGTCATACAGATAACCGACGACGGCCGCGGCCTGAACTATGAAAGGATACGCGAAAAGATACTGATGAACGGCCTTGCTTCGGACACCGACCTGCAGAACATGACAGACCAGCAGGTGGGCATGTTCATATTCAAGCCCGGCTTTTCCACCGCCAGCAAGGTCACGTCCGTTTCCGGCCGCGGGGTCGGCATGGACGTGGTGCGCTCGAACGTCGACAAGATAGGCGGGGTGATAGACATGAAGTCGGTGCAGGGCAAGGGCTCGGTCTTCACGATAAAGATACCGCTGACGCTGGCCATCGTGTCCGCGCTGATAGTGTCGGCCGGCAACCAGCGGTTCGCCATGCCGCAGATTTCGGTGCTTGAGCTGGTCCGGGTGACCAAAGGCTCGGAATACAAAATAGACAACATCAACGATTCGCTGGTCATGCGCCTGCGCGGCAAGCTTCTGCCGCTGGTCAACCTGGCCAAGCTGCTTGAACTCCCGTACCAGGAGCCCACCGAAGACGACGACGTGTTCGTCATCGTTTCGCAGGTCGGCAACTTCACCTTCGGCACGATGGTCCAGCAGGTGTTCGACACCGAGGAAATCGTGGTCAAGCCCGTGGCTCCGATACTGCGCGGCATAACGCTGTTCTCGGGCAACACCATACTTGGCGACGGCAGCGTGATAATGATACTTGACCCCAACGGCATCGCCGAGAGGATGGGCGACGCCGACAAGCGCCAGGTGGACGACGACGTGGGCCATCAGGCCGGCGACATGGCCACCAGCAGCGACAGCACGTCCATACTTATATTCAAGGGCGGCGGCGACGACGTGCCCAAGGCCGTGCAGCTTGGGCTTATCGCGCGCCTTGAAGAGCTTGACGTCAAGACCATCGAGCTTTCGGGCGGACGCCCCGTGGTGCAGTACCGCGGCAGCCTGATGCCCCTTATCGCCATGAACCAGGGCTTCACCCTTCCCGAAAAAGGCCGGCAGCCCGTGCTGGTGTTCACGGACAACGACCGCTCGATGGGGCTGATGGTCGACGACATCCTTGACACCGTGAACGACAGGCTGAACATACAGGTGTCCAGCGAAAAGCCGGGCGTCGTGGGCACGGCTGTCATACAGGGCCAGGCAATGGACGTGCTTGACGCCGGGCATTACCTGACGCAGGCGTTCGGCGACTGGTTCGAAACCCAGACCAAGGATTCAGCAGGCAACATATGCAGCATGCGCCTGCTTATGGTCGACGACAGCGCGTTCTTCAGGAACCTGCTGACCCCGATACTGGCGGCCGCCGGATTCGAGGTCATGGCCGTTCCAAGCGCGGTCGAGGCCTTGGCCCGCCGCGACGAGGGCGAGTCGTACGATTTGATAATTTCCGACATAGACATGCCGGGGATGAACGGGCTTGAGTTCGCGCAGACCATCCGCCGCGAAGGCCCGTGGAAAGATTTGCCTTTGATAGCCTTGTCCTCGCACGCGAAGGCCGAGGATATCGCCAAGGGCAAAGCCGCCGGGTTTGACGAATACATACCCAAGTTCGACAGGGACCAGATTGTGTTGACCGTCAAGCAGGCACTGGATAAATATAATGTTAAGGATAGGACCGGAACATGAGTAAAATGTGTTTGATAGTTGATGACTCTAAAGTCATAAGGATGGTCGCCAAGAAGATTGTGACCGAACTGGGGCTTGAATCCGACGAGGCGGCCGACGGTGTCGAAGCCCTGGCCAAATGCAAGGTCAAGCTGCCCGACGTCATACTGCTGGACTGGAACATGCCCAACAAGGACGGCATGGAAGTGCTGCAGGAAATCCGCGCGATGCCGGGCGGAGCTACCCCGATAATCATTTTCGTGACCACGGAAAACGATATGGACCACATCACCAAGGCTTTGGAAAGCGGCGCGAACGAATACATAATGAAGCCGTTCGACAGCGAAATCCTGCAGAACAAGCTTATGCAGTCAGGGGTGCTGTGATTTGGGCAACGGCGTGTCGCACAAGGACGGCTCTATCAAAGTGATGGTCGTGGACGATTCGGCTGTCGCGCGCGGTATGATATCGCGGGCGCTGAATGTCGACGACACGATAGAGGTGGTCGAGGCCTGCTTCAACGGCGCCAGGGCCATCGAAGCCATCGACAGGCTTCCCGACCTTGATGTGATAGTGCTTGACAACGAAATGCCTGAAATGAACGGTATAACGGCCATCCCGAAAATATTGGAAAAGCGCCCGGACGTCAAAATCATAATAGCGTCGGCCCTGGCCTTGCACGACGCGGAAGTGACCCTGACGGCCATGGAACGCGGGGCGGTCGACTATGTCACCAAGCCGGGCGTAACCGGCGGCCTTGCCAGCACCGGGGATTTCGCCATCGAGCTGGTCGAAAAGGTCAAGGCCTGGGGCATCCAGAAACGCAAGGCAACCGGAAAGCCCTTAAGGCAGCAGGAAGGCAAGAAGTCGCTTTTCCCGAATCAAGACCAGAAGATTGTGCTGCGCCCGCCGCCGCGCGTTTTCAAGCCCGAGGTCATTGCCATCGGGGTGTCCACGGGCGGCCCGCAGGCCCTGTTCGATTTGTTCGAGCAGCTTAAGGGCAAGAAGCTGGGCGTGCCCATAATGATAACCCAGCACATGCCGCAGAACTTCACCACCATCCTGGCCGAGCATATAGGCCGCATAAGCGACAAGCCCGTGTTCGAAGGGCGCGACGGCATGAAGGTGCTGCCCGACAACGTGTATATCGCTCCGGGCGGGTTCCACATGGGCATAGAGGCTGACTATGAAAAAAGCCTTTATAAAATAAGGCTGCTGGACACCCCGCCGGAAAATTTCTGCAAGCCGGCCGCCGACGTCATGTTCAGAAGCCTTTTGCCGGTTTATAAAGGCAACATACTTGTGGTGATTATGACGGGCATGGGGCACGACGGGCTAAGCGAATCTATCAGGATATCGGATTCCGGCGGATACGTCATCGCCCAGGACGAGGCCAGCAGCGTGGTCTGGGGCATGCCCGGAGCCGTGGCCACCAAGGGTATCGCCAACGCCATCAAGCCGCTGTCCGAGCTTGGCGACGCCATATATCAACTTTGCGACAAGAACAGGTAACCAAATGCGACTGGAAGACATTGATTTTTTGATAAAACTGCTGAAGGAACAGTCCGGGCTGGTGCTGACGCCCGAAAAGGCGTATCTGCTTGAAAGCCGCCTGATGCCTGTTGCGCGCAAGAACAACTTCGCCACGCTGGACGACCTTGTGATGGCGCTGCGCGGGAAGAACGACAAGCTTTTGGCCGGGGTCGTGGACGCGATGACCACCAACGAATCCTTCTTTTTCAGGGACATCAAGCCGTTCGAGCAGTTCAAGACGGTGATACTGCCCATGCTTATAAAAGAGCGCGCCGGCGCCAAAACCATCCGCATATGGTCGGCCGCCTGCTCTTCGGGGCAAGAGCCTTACTCTCTGGCCATGATACTCCATGAAAGGGCCGCCGAACTGCAGGGCTGGCACATCAACATCATCGGCACCGACCTGTCGCACGAAATCCTGACAAAGGCCAAGGAGGGCAAATATTCGCAGTTCGAAGTGCAGCGCGGCCTGCCCATCCAGATGCTGGTCAAGCACTTCACCAAAATCGGCGACGACTGGGTGCTTAACGACAGCATAAGGCGCATGGTGGACCTGCGCGAGGGCAACCTGCTGAAGGACTTTACCGCGCTGGGCCGTTTCGACGTGGTGTTCTGCCGCAACGTGCTGATTTACCTTGACCAGAAGGACAAAGAGGACATTCTTAACCGGATTTCAGCGCAGATGGCTCCCGACGGCTTCCTTTTCCTTGGCGGAGCCGAAACCGTGCTGGGCATAACCACCAAGTTCGCGCCCGTGCCCAATAACCGCGGCATGTACGCGCTTAGCGCGGCCGGTTCGGGTTCTGCGAAGATTGGCGCTGCTCCTGCGCCCGCCCCAGCCCCGGCTGTGGCGCCGCCTGTTGCGCCCGCTGCCGCGCCAATTCCGCCGCGCCCGGCCGTACCGCAGCCTGGTTTTGTGCCGGGGCTGCCCATCGGACCAGCTTCAGCCCCTGTTCCCCCGCAGCCCGCGCCGCAGCCGGCCCAGCCCGCGGTCGTCAAGCCTGTCATGCCGCAGCCGCAGTTCGTGAAACCGGCCGCTCCGGCGCCGGAAAGCTCCCCAATGAGCTCCGGGTTCGCAAACCCGACGCTGCGCAGGCCCTAACCCGGCCGCAATCGTTTTTTAGTTAACTTTCCGTTAACTTTTGGCGTGCTAACATGGCCTTGCCATGATGTATCATATAATGGATTTCACGCAGGAAAACCTTGCCCGGCAGCTGGGGCGCCGCCCGGCTTTCGTCATAGACGACATGGTCAACATACCCCCGGATTTTTCGCCCACGCGCACGGCGTCGCTGCTGAACAAGCAGGGCAACGCCATCGCGGTCATAGTAAGCACCCGCAAGGCCTACGACCTTGACCTGCCGCGCATGATAGCGGCCGAGCTTATGAAGGCCTGCCGCCAGGACCAGGATTTCTTCGAACGCATACGCCTGGCCATGCATGAAACGCTGTCCAACTCTATAATGAACGGCAACCTTGGCATGTCCAGCACCCTGCGGCTTTCGGCGCAAAGCTTCCTGCAGTTCGGCCAGGTCCTTGACCAAAGGCTTAAGGACGACGGCACCGCGTGCAAGCCCATCGCCATAGTGGCGTTCTGGGACGACAGCAAGCTCACGCTTACCATACGCGACTATGGCCGGGGGTTCATACCCCAGCCCTTGGAACAGCCAAGCGCATACCAGAAAATCGGCCGCGGGCTTAGCTTCATCGCGGCGAACAGCGACTCGACCGCCATAGACTACGACGGCCGCCAGACCGTGCTTACATATTTCTTCAAGCCCGAGGCAAGGTACAGGACGCCCCGCGGCAAGGGGCTGTACCTGGGGCAGGACGGCTCGGTCCAGGGGCTTGACCAGGCCATGAAAGAGGCCTGGATACTGCTGGAAAACTGCGAGGACGAGCTTTACGACACCCTGGCGGACATGGGGTACAAGAACGTGGACACCGCCGCGGGGCTGCGCAAATACGACCTTATAATCAGCACGGACAAGCAGCGCGCCGGCACGGCCAGCGTGTTCGAGCGGGTCCTTTACCTGAAAAGCTGCGACAAGTCGAACGCGCCGACCATAAGCCAGGCGCTGAAGGCGTCCTTGCTAGAGGCGTTCGTGGCCCGCGATTTGCGCCGCCTGACGGGCGAGCTTGACACCGCCCGCAGCATGCAGAAGCACCTGTTCCCAACCGCGCAAGAGATAGAGGACTACCAGCAGCGCTTCGACCTTTCCATCGGCAGCTATTTCGAATCGTCGTCCGAGCTTGGCGGGGACCTGTTCCAGCTTAAGCCCCTTGACGACCAGCGCCTGCAGGTCGTGGTGTCCGACCTTTCCGGGCACGGGGTTTCGGCCGCGCTGAACATGTTCCGGCTGCACACCCTGCTTGACGGCGCCA
>WRDZ01000021.1 GCA_009779595.1 Alphaproteobacteria bacterium
GAGCGGCAGTCGGTCAGCGAACCGCTGCAGACCGGCATAAAGTCGATAGACGCCCTGATTCCCATAGGCCGCGGCCAGCGGGAGCTTATAATCGGCGACCGCCAGACCGGCAAGACCGCGCTGATAATCGACACGATTTTGAACCAGAAGGCCATGAACGACGTGGCCAAGAACGATTCGGAAAAGATGTTCTGCGTTTACGTGGCTATCGGGCAGAAGCGCTCGACAGTGGCGCGCATAGTGGAAACGCTGCGCAAGCATGGCGCCATGGAATACACCATCGTCGTGTCCGCAACGGCTTCTGACACTGCGCCCATGCAGTTTTTGGCCCCGTATTCGGGCTGTTCGATGGGCGAGTATTTCCGCGACAACGGCATGCACGCGGTGATTTTCTATGACGACCTGTCCAAGCAGGCGAACGCATACCGCCAGATGTCGCTGCTGCTGAGGCGCCCCCCCGGACGCGAGGCATATCCCGGCGACGTGTTTTACCTGCACTCGCGCCTTTTGGAACGCGCGGCGAAAATGTCGGACGCTTATGGCGGCGGCAGCCTGACCGCGTTGCCGGTTATCGAAACCCAGGCCGGCGACGTGTCGGCGTACATCCCCACGAACGTCATATCTATCACCGACGGCCAGATTTTCCTTGAAACAGAGCTGTTTTACCAAGGCATACGCCCGGCCGTGAACGTGGGGCTTTCGGTTTCGCGCGTGGGCAGCGCGGCGCAGACAAAGGCAATGAAAATGGTTTCCGGGGGCATCAAGCTTAACCTTGCACAGTACCGTGAAATGGCGGCGTTCTCGCAGTTTTCGTCGGACCTGGACGTGGCGACCAAACAGCTTTTGGACCGCGGCGCCCGTTTGACCGAGCTTTTGAAGCAGCCGCAATACAACCCGATACCAATGGAAGAGCAGGCCATCGCCCTGTTCATCGGCGGCAAGGGTTTTCTTGACGCGATTCCCTTGCGGCTTATCGGCAAGTATGAAGCGAATTTCGTCAAGTATCTGAAAAGGATGCCCAATGGCGTGGCCATGCTTAACGAGATACGCAAGACCGGCGTCTTGACAAGCGAAATGCAGGTGGAGCTTACAAAGCACATAGACGCATTCATTCTGAAATACCAAGGGGAGTTTAATGTCGAGTCTTAAGGCTTTAAACATAAGGATACGCTCTATCAAGTCAACGCGGAAAATCACGTCGGCGATGAAGATGATTGCGATTGCGCGGCTGAAGCGCGCCCAGGAAAGCCTGCACAGCTTCAACGAATATGAAAAGATGCTGGGCTTGATGACCCGGCAGGTGGCTGCTGTTTGCAGGCAGCGGGAAATCCCTTTGTCGGACATTGCAAAAGGGCGGGGCTCTGCGGAAACGAAAACCGTGCTGCTGGTGGTTTATTCTTCCAACCGCGGTCTTTGCGGAGGGTTCAACGGCGCGGTTATACGCACGGCCAAAGCGGCTGTTGCCAGGCTGCGCGCTGAGGGCAAAGAGGTGAAATTCCTGTTCATAGGCGAAAAGGGGAAGAATATCCTGAAAAAGATTTTCCCCGGGCAAGAGCTGGAATTCGAAATCAGCGCGGACAACCAGCACGCAAGCGAACAGCTGGCCGCTTTTTTCAAGGACCTGTACATGTCGCGCAAAGTGGACCAGGTGCGCCTTATATTCAACCTTTTCAAATCCACCATTTCGCAGACCCCGACCAGCGAAGACATTATTCCGCTTGCCGCGGTTTCGGATGAAAACGCCGATGCAGCCGCAGTCTTGGACACCGACGACATTGTCGCGGATTCCGACTATGAGCCGGATTTGCGGCATTTGACAGCCATGCTGGAAGACGCGTACCTGGCTTCGCGAATCCTTGGCGCGTGGCTGAACAGCCAGGCGGCCGAGCATGGCTCGCGCATGACCAGCATGGACGCTGCCACGCGCAACGCCGGCAAGATGATAGACAGCCTGACGCTGCGGTACAACCGCACCCGCCAGTCCATCATCACCACCGAGCTGACGGAAATTATCGCAGGGGCGGAAGCTTTGAATTAACGGGAGAAATAAAATGGCAACCAAGAAGACGACAACAGCGACGACTAGGAAGAAAGCAGCGCCAAAAGCGCCCGCAAAGAAAGAGAATGCGGCTTTTTCAGGAGCCCATAACAAGGGAAGCATTGTCCAGGTGACCGGGGCGGTTGTCGACGTGAAGTTCGATTTGGACAAGCTGCCCGCGATACTGAACGCGCTGGAGGTAATGGACGCTAAGCACCGCCTGGTGCTGGAAGTCGCGCAAATGCTGGGGGACGGCGTTGTGCGCACCATCGCGATGGACGCGACCGAAGGCCTTGTGCGGGGGCAGGTTGTTATAGACACGGGCGCTCCGATTACGGTTCCGGTCGGTGAATGCACGCTTGGCCGCATCATCAACGTTATCGGCGAGCCTATCGACGGCCGCGGGGCGTTGAACTCGAAGGCCACTGCTTCGATATACAGGCCGGCCCCTGACTTGACCGGTCGAGAGGTGAAGGCGGAAATGCGGGTCACCGGGATAAAGGCCATCGACCTGCTGACGCCGTACGCAAGGGGGGGGAAAATCGGCTTGTTCGGCGGCGCGGGCGTGGGCAAGACCGTTGTTATCATGGAGCTTATAAACAACATTGCAAAGGCCTATAACGGCCTGTCTGTGTTCGCCGGCGTGGGCGAGCGCACGCGCGAGGGCAACGACCTGTATTATGAAATGCAACAGTCCGGGGTCATCAAGATTGACGGCGATTCGAAAGCGGCTTTGGTGTACGGCCAGATGAACGAGCCTCCTGGCGCGCGCGCGCGGGTTGCGCTGACCGGCCTTACCGTGGCCGAGCATTTCCGCGACCAGGGCGGCAAGGACGTGCTGCTGTTCATCGACAACATTTTCCGTTTTACCCAGGCGGGCGCGGAAGTGTCCGCTTTGCTTGGCCGCATACCGTCGGCGGTGGGGTACCAGCCCACGCTGGGCACGGACATGGGGTCGATGCAAGAACGCATAACGTCCACGAAGCGCGGCTCCATCACCTCGGTGCAGGCGGTGTACGTGCCGGCGGACGACCTGACAGACCCGGCTCCGGCAACCACGTTCACGCACCTTGACGCGACGACCGTGCTTTCGCGCCAGATTTCCGAGCTTGGCATCTATCCGGCGGTGGACCCGCTGGACTCGTCCAGCCGTATCCTTGACCCGCTGGTCATAGGGGAGGAACATTACCAGGTCGCCCGCGACGTGCAGAAGGTGCTGCAGACTTACAAGTCGCTGCAGGACATCATCGCAATCCTTGGCCTTGACGAGCTTAGCGAGGAAGACAAGATTACCGTTGCCCGCGCCCGGAAAATCCAGCGTTTCCTAAGCCAGCCGTTCCACATGGCCGAGGCTTTTACCGGCACTCCGGGCAGGTATGTCGAGCTTAAGGACACCATAAAAGGCTTCAGGGCCATACTGGACGGCAAGTGCGACCACTTTCCGGAACAGGCTTTCTTCATGGCCGGGCCCATAGAGGAAGTCGAAGAAAACGCCAAGAAGACAAAGGG
Source organism: Alphaproteobacteria bacterium (assembly GCA_009779595.1). GTDB lineage: Bacteria > Pseudomonadota > Alphaproteobacteria > WRDZ01 > WRDZ01 > WRDZ01. Next base: position 3,548 of record WRDZ01000021.1, read on the forward strand.
AACCTGATATGGAAGGCGGACTTTTAAAGGTCAAGATTTGCACTCCGAAAAAAATCGTGGTCAACGAGGACTGCGAAAAGCTGGTGGTGCCGGCTGAAAAGGGGCCCATGGCCGTGCTGGACAGGCGCGCTCCGGCTATAGCGGCGCTTACCATGGGCATGGTTAGCGTGGTTCTGCAAGGCGGGCAGCCGCAGGATTTTTTCATAGACAACGGTTTTGCCAGGGTCAACAACAACGTCTGCCTTATCGCGGTGGACGAGGCCATATCAAGCAGGGACATAAACAAGATGGACGTGGCAAACAGCCTTAACGCCCTGAAAAGCGCCTATAATCAAGAAAAGACCGCCGAGATAAAAGAAGACCTTATGCGCCGCATCGCCTTTGCCGAATACATTATAGCAGAGCTTGACAAGGGCCGGTTATGAATTACTGGTACATGCTTAAAAAGTACTATGCCTATGCGGGCAAGTACCGGCATTTTGTTGTTCTGGGGCTGTTTTTCCATATCGTGGCCACGACATTATGGACGTTGACGCCTGTTGTTTTCGGCATGCTGTTGAACGCGATTCAGCTTAACAGCGGGGATATGCTGGTTTCGGAAACATTGAAGTATATGGCGATTTTCGCCGGTATGATTCTTTTGGGTAACGTAATGCACCGGGTTGGCCAGTATTTTAGTTTAATCAGCGCTTTTTACACAAAGAAGTATTTTGTGTCACAGCATTACAAGGTGGTGACCCAACTGCCGCTGCCGTGGCATGCGGAAAATCATTCAGGGGACACGATAAACCGCATAAACACGGCTGCCGGCAGCCTTGATTCTTTCGGCGGCGGTCAACATACATATATCAATGTTTATATTACAATCGTCGTATCCATAGTTGCTTTGTTTTTTTACAGCCCCATGTCTTTGCTTTTCGGAATCATTTGTTTCGGGACTTTGTTTGCGGTCATAAGGCCGTTGGACATAGCCATAGCGGCCCAGAGCCACCAAATGAATGAACGTCATCACAGGGTATTGGCCGCGTTTTTCGATTTCGTAAGCAATATGCGTACGATTATCACCTTGAAACTTGGCGATAAGACGCGGCAGGACCTGGACGCGAAACAGCAAGATGTTTATAAGCCGTATTATCAAGAGGAAATAATTTTAAGTGCAGCCAAGTGGTTTTTCTTGCCTGTAATGGGTTTGCTGTATCAACTGGCAGTGCTGGGCTGGTATGTGTATCAAAAGCTTTTTGCGGGCGCCGGAGATTTAATGGTAGGCAACCTTTCAGCCATGTGGGCTTTTGCAAATAACTTGAACCATGCTTTTATGGGGTTTATTGGCAAGCAGCACGAGCTGATTGGCGCCCGCGTGGCGATGGAGGCGGTTGACCCTATAACCAAGGCCTTGCCCGCCGAAGCGGCAAAACAGTACCGGATTGGCCGGTCTTGGAAAAAGATAATTGTCAGCGGCTTGACCTTCGGATATGGCAAAAAAAACGTGCTTGACAACTTCGACATTGAAATGAAGCACGGGCAGAAAATCGCGATAACCGGCGAAAGCGGGGCAGGAAAATCCACGCTGATGGCGATACTGCGCGGGTTTTACCAGCCGAACAGCGGCGATGTTTTCATCGACGGCAAACAGCAAAGCGGCGGGGTGCAAAGCTTGGCATCAATCACTACGCTTATGCCCCAAGACCCGGAAGTTTTCGAAAACACGATAGAGTACAACATCACTTTGGGCTTGGGCTATCCCAAGGAAACCGTGGAAAAAGTCATCGCCATATCAAGGTTCGACAAGGTTCTGACTCGGCTGCCGAACGGCCTGCAGACGGACTTGAAGGAAAAAGGCGTGAACCTTTCCGGCGGTGAAAGGCAGCGGCTGGCGCTGGCCCGCAACATATTGGCCGCCATGAACAGCCAGATAATCCTGATGGACGAGCCTACAAGCAGCATAGATTCGAAGAACGAGGGCGAGATATACAGGGCTTTGTTCGCATATTTCAAGGACAAGACCATAATCGCGTCGGTGCACAAACCGTATCTGCTGCCCATGTTCGACAAGGTCGTGGATGTCAATCAGCCGTAAAAAATCATTGTAATAAGGGCAATATTATGATATAATACCGGGATGAACGTAAACACCGAACCCGGAGGATAAAATGGCGTATGAATTCAACAAAGCTTTCTGTGAAAAAGTGCTGTCCGACAACAAAGGCAAAGACGGCAGGGAAAAAGCCCGCGGCATTATTTGCGATGCCGCGTTTGGCGCGTGGTGGAAAGGCGCGGACGTGAAACAAAAGGCCGGCTGTGCGTTGGCGGCTGTTTCCTATTCGCTTTACAGCCTGTTTGACAATGAATCATTGCGCGGCAGCAATACCCAAAGCGCTTATATAGGCCTTATGCGCGGCTGGGGTGTTGACATGAACAAACCCGGCGGACATGGGTTGACCATGCCAATGTTAATGGCTATGGCAGGCAATGATTACCATGATATGAAGGATTTCCTTGCCGATGCCAGCAAAGCCGGCAAAATCGACCTGCGCGCGGAAAGCGACGATGGGCTTTCGGCTTTCGGTTATGCCAAGCTGCTTGGCAATACAGACGCTGCCCAAGCGATGGTAGAGTATGTATGCAACACGGAACAAGCAAGCGACAACGGGAATATCCCGGCCGGAATCAAACCTAATGACAACGAAAGCTTTTTGAATAGGGCAGTGGAAGCCATTGTCAAGGGAATGGAAAAGGGAAATATAAACTAGCTTAGGCTAATTCAGCGACCGGCGGCGCAGCTGGTTCTGTATATGCGTTATCTGTTCGTAAAGGTGGGACGCCTGCGCAAGTATGTCGCACAATTCGGGCGATGATTCCTTGTTGCACCCCATTATGAACGACCTCCGTTCCTGCAGTTCGCACAACAGATGGTTGCCGCGTTCTATCACTTCTGTGATGGTTATCTTTTGGCTGTGCAGCGACTTGTGCATGACAAGCCAAGAAACAACCGAGCTTAGATGCGAAGTCAGGCGCGACAGCTCGCCGGTTATGGCTATGCTGGCCCCGGTATCAATCCACTGGCTTTGCCTGGCGGTCTGCTGCTGCTCGGTTATATAATCGCGGACACGGGCCACCAATTCCATGGTTTGCGCATAAACTTTGCGGAACTGCGGAGTTTCGTTCCAGGCAGAGAAATTGTGCATAAATAAATCCCCAGCAATCGCAATATATCGGTTGTCTATAGCCTGATAATGGATTATCTTAATAAATAAACAGTTAATAATCCGTACTAGCAGGGGAATTATATGAAAATATTGGTTATAGCGTTCGCATTTGTGCTGTCTTTTGGCCTGACGGTTGCTCAGGCCGCTCCGCCGACCAGGCTTTCCGAAATATCGGACAGGCTTAGGAAGCTGCGGGCCGAACATATGACTATATCTCCGCAGCTGGACAGGGAATACCATGAGCTTATAATGCAGCTGCCTCCCCACATGTTCGAGTATATAATCCCGGCGCTGTTCGAGTCGGGAGTGCCGTTTTCCTTTTTGAACGACCCGAAATGGCAGAGGTACAAAGGAAGGAAGCCGACGCGCATAGCCAGGCAGATGCAGGATTTCGCCAAAGAACATCTGGCTGACCTGTCCCCCAGCAACTATCTGCTGCTTGCCCCTGAAATGTGGGATATTGCAAGCGACGAAACTTTGGGGGCCGAGGCAACGCGGCGTTCGGGCACAAGCAGCGTCATTCTGGTTGACCAGCAGTTTTTAAGCGACATATCCGGCAGCCATGAGTCGCAGCAGCAAGACGCGCTTGACGCGGCGGCCGAAAACCCGCGCCAGGCTGAAAACCCGCTGACGCGGCAGCAGGTGCAGGCGTTCCTGGCTTCGGTGGACGACTTTAAGCGTGTGGAAAGCAGGTTGAAGATACTGGCTTTGCAGCATGCCTATGAAAACGGCGGTATTGCGAACTATATGACCAGGCCGTGCGAAATGACCGTGAAAGCTTACAAGGCGGACAACCTGGAAAAGGATTTAAGGCTCATGGCTGCAAAGCACGGCATGACGCTTGAGCAGTGGACGGATATTTGCGACAGGACTTACAAGGCGTATCGCATGGCCAACATGAACCTGGTGCACGCCCAGCGGATATTTGTCAATGCCGCGTTCATCAAGGCAATGCAGGGCAGGGCAAACATGGGCGAAATCGACCGTTTCCAGCTTGAGGCGTCCAAAGCTTATGTGGCCATGTTCGAGGGCACGTATGACGAAGCCATGGCCGTTAAGCCGTACAAAGACCAAATTGGCCTTATAATGCGCGACCACAAGTTCATTTTCGCCCCGATTAATTAGGGTAAATAGCGCAAGTCCGCACGGGCAAGCGCCAAAGCGAGCCGAAAAGCGAGCGACGCGCGCCGCCTATGGGCGGGCGGACGCGCGTGTCCTGCGGACCGCCTGGCGGTGCCGCTGTCGCGGCAGGTTATCTATACGTCAGCCTATAACCCCTCGACCGGGTCCAGCACCTCGCACTTTATGCGCAGGTCCTTTTCCACCCGTGCCTTGAAATCGACAGGGTTGGCCTGTATGAACGGGAATGTGTTGTAATGTATGGGGATAACCACCTTGGGCTGCATCAGGCGCACGGCGACAACCGCCTCGTCTATGTTCATGGTGAACTTGCCGCCGATGGGCACAAGCATTATGTCGGGCTGGTAAATCTCGCCCACCAGCTTGAAATCCAGATGCAGCGCCGTGTCCCCAAGGTGGTATATCTTGGTGTGGTCGAAGGTCAGCAGGACGCTTGCCCCAAACCCGAAGTCGGTCCCGTCGGCGAAGTTGCCCGAGTGCATGGCCGTGCGGTAATGCGCCTTGCCCCATGAGAACGGCAGAGTGCCGCCAACGGCTATGGGGTTTGTCTTGGCCTCCTGCTTTTCCAGGAATTCGGCGACCTTGTACGAACAGGTTATGGCGCAGCCGTTCTTTTTGGCAATCTCGACGCTGTCGCCTATATGGTCGGCATGCCCGTGCGTGACCAGTATGTCCGTCGCCTTCACGTTTTCGGCCTTCATGCGCGCAAGCTGGTTGCCGGTCAGGAACGGGTCGACGGCTATGAAGGCGTCGCCGTGCTGTATCACGAATCCGCTGTGCCCAAGGTAATGCAGCTTCAAGTCCCCGAAAGTGTAAACTCCGGCCATTTGCAATCCTCCTCTTTTATTAGTTGCATATGTTAAAGTAATATTATAAATTGATTATATGGAAGAAAAACTTAAAAGTCTATATAAACGTTTGGCCGAGCTGCAGGACGCGTATTACAACGAGGCGGCCCCGCTGATAAGCGACGCGGAATACGACCAGTTCAAGCAGGAGCTTGAGCGGCTTGAGGCCATGTACCCGGACCAGGTCCAGCGCCGCATGGTCGGCCCCAAGCCCAGCGAAAAGTTCGGCAAGGTCGCCCACCAAGAGCCCATGCTTTCGCTGAACAACATCTTCACGGAC